>JAGCPW010000031.1 GCA_017965495.1 Eubacterium sp.
GGCAACCTCATCTGAACTTCTGCCTTCCACTGATTTTATGAGGCCTGACATCCGACTCAGAGATTTGGAATCCCTTCAATGTGTTGTAGGTTCAAATTATGCAGCCCGTACAGTCAGGGTATCAAAGAATATTTCTTTGATGCTTATATTATAAGAATTAAGTCAAAAAAATACAACTCTCCAAATTTTATTTGCATAACATTTTACAAAAAAAGAGACCTGCGTTTGCAAGTCTCTTGTAATTCATTTTTATAGGATTGGACCAGCATCTACTAATGCTTTTCCAGCTTCGTTAGTTGTGTACTTAACAAAGTTTTTGTTAAATCTTGAAGCAAGGTCTTTTGCCTTCTCATCCCAAACTGTTGGATCCTCATATGTGTCTCTTGGATCTAAGATGTTTGTATCCACACCTTCTAGTTCTGTTGGAACTTCAAAGTTAAAGATTGGAATCTGTTTTGTAGGTGCACTGTTGATGTTTCCATTTAAGATAGCATCAATAATACCACGTGTATCCTTGATTGAGATTCTCTTTCCACTTCCGTTCCATCCTGTGTTAACTAAGTATGCCTTAGCACCAGATGCCTGCATTCTCTTAACTAGCTCTTCTGCGTACTTTGTAGGATGTAACTCTAGGAACGCCTGACCGAAACATGCTGAGAATGTAGGTGTTGGCTCTGTAATTCCTCTCTCAGTACCAGCAAGCTTAGCAGTAAATCCTGATAGGAAGTAATACTGTGTCTGCTCTGGTGTAAGAATAGATACTGGAGGAAGAACTCCAAATGCATCTGCTGAAAGGAAGATAACATCCTTGGCAGCAGGTGCTGATGATACTGGACGAACAATCTTCTCGATGTGATCTATTGGATAAGATACACGAGTATTTTCTGTCACACTCTTATCATCAAAATCTATTTTTCCATCTGCATCTACTGTTACATTTTCAAGTAGTGCGTTTCTCTTAATTGCGTTGTAAATATCTGGCTCTGATTCTTTGTCTAGGTTGATAACCTTAGCGTAGCAACCACCTTCAAAGTTAAATACACCATTGTCATCCCAACCGTGCTCATCATCACCGATAAGCAATCTCTTAGGGTCTGTAGAAAGTGTAGTTTTACCTGTTCCTGAAAGTCCAAAGAAGATAGCTGTGTTCTCACCATTCATATCTGTGTTAGCTGAACAGTGCATTGAAGCAATACCCTTAAGTGGTAGGTAGTAATTCATCATAGAGAATAATCCCTTCTTCATCTCTCCACCATACCAAGTGTTAAGAATAACTTGCTCTCTGCTTGTAATGTTAAATAGAACTGCCGTCTCTGAGTTAAGACCTAGTTCTTCATAGTTTTCAACTTTTGCTTTTGAAGCATTGTATACGATAAAGTCTGGCTCAAATGTCTCAAGTTCATCATCTGAAGGCACGATAAACATATTCTTAACGAAGTGTGCTTGCCATGCTACTTCCATAATAAATCTAACAGCCATTCTTGTATCTTTGTTAGCTCCACAAAATGCATCTACTACATAAAGCTTTTTGTCAGAAAGTTCCTTGATAGCCAAGTCTTTACAAGCAGCCCATGTATCTTCTGATGCTGGGTGGTTATCGTTTGGATAATCTTCAGAATCCCACCAAACTGTATCCTTAGAATTCTCATCCATAACGATGAATTTGTCTTTAGGTGATCTACCTGTATAGATGCCTGTCATAACATTAACAGCATCTAGTTCTGTTAACTGTCCTTTATCATAACCCTCTAATGCTGGGTCCATTTCGTCTTCAAATAACTTCTCGTATGAAGGGTTGTGAATAATCTCTGTCACACCTGTGATTCCATACTTTGTTAAATCAATATTAGCCATTTTTTCCTCCTTTTATATAGCAATTTCGCGCTATATGGGTATATTTGTTGGTAACACTTATACCAAAACAACCTTGCGTATTATAGCATAAAAAAGGGCAAAATTAAAGGACTTGTGACCTTAAATCACAAGTCCTTATTTTATAAAGTATGCCTTATTTTACCGTTACTTTTATCTTAGCTGCCATACCATTTTGTGCATATGCAAATACTGTAGTTGAGCCCTTCTTCACTCCCTTAACTACGCCCTTAGCACTTACTGTAGCTACCTTAGGATTAAGTGACTCGTACTTGATTTTACGATGTCTTTTCACTTTACCTTTCTTAGGTTTTTTCTCTTTAGCTTTAAGTTTAAATGATTTCTTTGCTTTAACTTTTACTTTATTCTTTTTAGCTTTAGTCTTAACACCAGTGTCATTAGTAACTTTTCCACCCTTTGTGGCAACGTGAACTGTCTTGGATGTAGAAACTACTTTGTTGTTAGCATCAATAGCAATAACGATAAATTTATAATATCTACCCTTCTTTAACTTCTTGCCACAAATTTTCTTGTAGTTAAAAGATGATCCTGTAGTAATTCCGTGTCTTACATATTTATTCTTCTTGCCACAGTTTGTAGCATAGTATGCGTACTTAACTGCGCCAGGAACTTTCTTCCAGCCAACCTTTATAGCATTCTTCTTAACCTTCTTCTGCTTTAATTGAAGTAATCCATACACAGAACCTGCTGGATCGCTCTCACTTGAGAAGTTAGTAATAGCCTTATCTGCTCTA
This sequence comes from Eubacterium sp., assembly GCA_017965495.1. Classification (GTDB taxonomy): domain Bacteria; phylum Bacillota; class Clostridia; order Lachnospirales; family Lachnospiraceae; genus Eubacterium_G. The sequence continues at coordinate 2,628 of JAGCPW010000031.1, forward strand.
TCATATGAAGCACCTTTTTCGTATGGGTTTTTTGGTTCTGGATCATCTTTTTTGCCATGGTCGCCTGTAGGGTCATCTTCGTAAATAAGTTTGATTTCATAGCCACCCATATCTTTAGAGTGTTCGTTGATTATTTGAATATCCTTATCTGCTTTACTGCCCCTTACAACATGCGCCTCTACACCTTGAATATCCACTTTATAAAAATCAGTTGTGGCACTAGCCTCCATTGATCCCATACCAGAATTTGCAAAGTAAGTATCTTCTTTCGCGCTATTTGCTATTCTATATGTTTTTAAATTTGGACAGCCTACAAATGCTTGATACATACTTGTCACAGTACTACCAATAACTATCTCTGTAAGATTTCTACATCCCGAAAATGCTTCAGGTCCTATAAACTCATATCCATCAGGAATTACTACTTTTTTAATAGTTTGATTATTCTTAAATGCACCTTCTCCCACTCCAATAATAGGATATTTAACGCCATTATAAAGAACCTCAGTTGGCAAAACTACTGTGCTGGCATTTCCAGTATAACCTGTGACAGTTGGTGAACCAACTTCGCCCTCATAAATATAAACAGTTATTTGGAAATCGCCCTGTTTAATAACAACTGGTTCATCGGCTTTTGTAGGTATCGCAAACATGCTCACGCACACAGCAATAGCTAATACAAAAACACTTAATCTTTTTAATACTTGTTTCATAGTTACTTCCTCCTAGTTTTTATCTACAATATTTTCCGCACTCTTATATATGCTATTCTCAGGCACTACACCCCTAACCGGCGACAAAGGATAAATATTTGTATTTCTTCCAATGACTGTTCCAGGGTTTAGTACTGAGTTACATCCAACTTCTACATAGTCACCAATCATAGCACCAAACTTCTTAAGTCCTGTCTTAATTTCCTCGCCATCATTTTTAACTACAACTAATGTCTTGTCAGATTTCACATTTGATGTGATAGATCCAGCGCCCATATGAGAATGAGTTCCTAGAATACTATCTCCCACATAGTTGTAATGTGGAACCTGAACTGTATTAAACAAAACTACATTTTTAAGTTCAGTTGAATTACCAACCACGCAGTTTTTTCCAACCAAAACATTACCTCTGATAAACGCACCAGGCCTAACCTCTGTATCAGCGTCTATAATAAGAGGGCCGTTAAGTGTGGCAGTCTTTGCAATCTTTACTGACTTGTGAATCCAAATGTTTTCTTCTGGATGATCAAACTCGTCTGATAAAGTGGCGCCCAACTTCATAACAAAGTCACCAATCTCTGGCAACACTTCCCAAGGATAAGTTTTTCCTTCAAACAAATCCTTTGCAATAGTTTCATTTAAATCATATAAATCTTTAATCTGAATATTACTCATATCTTCTCCTATATTAAATGGCGAGACATAGTCCCGCCATAATAATACTATTCTACTGTAACTGACTTAGCTAAGTTTCTAGGTTTATCTACATTAAATCCTTTTAGTACTGTTGTGTAGTATGCAATAAGCTGCAAAGGAATAACTGTAACCATAGGCATCAAAACATCTTCTAATGCTGGAACTTCAATAAGTTCATCATTTAGGCCTGCGTTAAATTCCTCGCCCTCTTTTGCAACTGTAATTGTAAATGCTCCACGAGATTTAACTTCTACTATATTGCTTACAGTCTTTTCAAGTAACGCACTTTGAGTTGCAACACTTATTACAGGAACTCCGTCTTCGATTAGTGAAATAGTTCCGTGCTTTAACTCACCAGCCGCATAACTCTCTGAATGGATGTATGAAATCTCTTTCAACTTCAAAGAACCTTCCATACTTAGAGCATAGTCTAAACCTCTTCCGATATACATCAAGCTCTGTGCCTTGATTAATTTAGAAGCAACTTTCTGACATGCACTCTCGCAGTCCATAGTCTGTTCAATTACTTCTGGTACCTTTGCAAGTTCTGCTGTAAGTCTTCTACATTCTTCTTCTGATATTTCACCCTTAGCATATGCAAGTTCGAATGCAAGCAAGTACATAACTGACATTTGAACTGAGAATGCCTTTGTACTAGCAACAGAAATCTCTGGGCCAGCGTGTGTGTAGATTACCATATCTGAATCTCTTGCAATTGAAGATCCCTTAACGTTTACAATACCTAATACTTTGGCGCCCTTTTCTTGTGCAAGTTTGAGTGCAGCCTTTGTATCAGCCGTCTCACCTGACTGTGAAATAACGATAACTAAATCCTCAGGTGTAATAATAGGATCTCTATATCTAAATTCAGAAGCTATATCAACAGTAACTTCCACTCTTGCTAACTTTTCAATAACATACTTTCCAACTACACCAGCGTGCATAGCCGTACCACATGCCACGATAAATAGTTTTCTATAACCCTTCAAATCTTCAAGTGTCAAACCACACTCTGAAATGTCAGGCATACCATCAATAATTCTAGGAGCAATTGTCGTCTTAACTGCATCTGGCTGCTCATGGATTTCCTTAAGCATAAAGTGCTCATATCCACCTTTTTCTGCAGCATCCATATCAAGATCTGAAACCTGAACTTCTTTTTTGATAGGCTCTTTGTGCATATCAACAAATTCAACTCTATCAGACTTGATAGTTGCAATTTCGCCTTGCTCTAGAAGATAGTAATTCTTTGTGTATTGTAAAATTGCTGGAACGTCAGATGCGATAAAGTTTTCTTCGTCGCCCACGCCTATGATTAGTGGACTGTCTTTTCTTGCTGCAAAGATTCTATCTGGGAAGTCTTTAAAGATAATTCCTAAAGCGTATGCTCCACGAACATCCTTCAAAGTCTTGATGATAGCATCAACAGGATCTCCCTCGTAATAGTAATCCAATAATTTAGCAACAGTTTCTGTATCAGTCTCACTGTCAAATGTGTATCCTTTTTCTATAAGGAACTTTTTGATGTCTTTGTAGTTTTCAATGATACCATTGTGAACGATTGATACTCTCTTGTTTCCATGAGGGTGTGAATTGATATCTGAAGGTTCTCCGTGAGTAGCCCATCTAGTATGGCCAATTCCCACATGTCCATCAGGCTTGTTTGCATCCACTATCTCTCTTAAGTTTTTAAGTTCGCCCTTTGCTTTTTCTACATGGATTTCATTGTTCTCAAAAACTGCAATACCAGCCGAATCATATCCACGATATTCTAACTTCGACAAAGCATTCAACAATACTTCTGAGCAATCTCTCTCACCAATGTATCCAACTATTCCACACATAATGTCTCTCCTTTATTTATAGAATTGCGCTACGTAATTATAGTAGCCAATCATCTGTCCTGTGTTGTTTAAGTTTACTACGTTGTTAAATCTAACTCGTATAAACTCATCAAGTTTTTTCATATACTCTTCTGAACTAAGATTTCCTTGTGCCACAGCATCTAGTCCCATCTCCCAGCTAGCAGTAAGCTCTGGGTTTAAAAGTGACTTAATAGATCCGTGAACCACTCCGTAAATCATCTCACCTAACTGAGTAGGTCTAATCACTTGAGTTTTTTTATTAAGCTGCAAATATTTGATATTTGTAAGCTTCTTTATAATCTCCGCTCTTGTAGCACTAGTTCCAATACCTGAGCCCTTGATCTGTGCTCTTAGGTCCTCATCTTCTATCAACTGACCAGCGTTTTCCATCGCCAAAATCAGTGAACCTGAAGTGTATCTCTTAGGTGGTGTAGTCTCTCCTTCTTTGATGTCGAAACCACCCACTTCTAGCACGTCACCCTTAGATACATTATACAATATTTTGAAGAACTCTTCATCTAAAGGTTCATCATTTTCATCATCGCCCTTTTTGGACTTTGGAACACCTGAAATCTCCATATATCCCTTCTGCACCAAAATCTTAAAGTTTGAACTGAACTGCTCAGTGAAGTTTTCTCCTTCAAATGTAGATGGCATCTCACCCACCAATGAAGCTTTCTTATAAATAGCCGGTGGATAGAAAATACTTAAGAATCTTCTAACAATTACCATATACACTTTTCTATTAATTTCACTCTGTCTGCCTAATCCACCTAGTCCTTGACCGGTAGGAATGATAGCGTAGTGATCTGTAATCTTTTTATCGTTTACGTACTTTGTTTTTTCTAAGCCTTCATACATCTTGTTATCCAGTATGTTCTTAGCAAAACTAGCACAAGGTGTATATCCAAGCAATCCTTTAATGTTTCCTGTAATTTGTTTAGCCACTGCTGTTGAGATTACTCTTGCATCAGTTCTTGGATAAGTAACAAGTTTGCTTTCATATAATTGCTGAACCACATTTAAAGTATCCGATGGACTAATCTTAAACATCTTTGAGCAATCATTTTGTAGCTCCGCCAAATTGTAAAGAAGTGGCGGTTGCTTCTTCTCATCCTTTATGGTGATGCTCTTTACCTTCATCTGCAAAGGCTGATTTTCTTCTATGCCATTGATTAGAGCAACAGCTGAAGTCTTTTCTTTAAAACCATTTTCTTTATACAAAAGTGGAGACTCAAAAAACTTAGAGCCCTTCTTAGCTTTCCATTCAGTGTCCACACTTCTGTCACCAATATCTACATTTGCAATCACCCTATAAAAAGGAGTCTTCACAAAGTCTCTTATCTCTCGCTCTCTAGCACAAATCATTCCAAGAACGCAAGTCATAACACGACCCACGTTTATTGATTTCCATTTGCCGCCCTTTAGGTAATTGTTTACTGACTGTCCATACTTTAAAGTCAAAAGTCTTGAGAAGTTAATTCCCATCAAGTAATCTTCTTTTGCTCTAAGATATGCTGAGTCAGATAGATTATTATATTCACTTAAATCTTTTGCTTCTTTAATTCCACGTAAGATTTCTTCTTCTGTCTGTGAATCAATCCAAACACGTTTTTCTGCTTTTCCTTTGACGCCGGCAGCTTGTGCTACAAGCCTATAAATATATTCACCTTCTCGTCCTGAGTCAGTGCACACATAAATGGTATCTACATCGTCACGAGTAAGTAATCCTTTGACAATCTTAAATTGTTTTTTCACACTTGATATAACTTCATACTTCCAGTCATCAGGAATAAAAGGCAAATCCTCTAGCCTCCATTTTTTGTACTTTTCATCGTACACTTCTGGATAGCTCATAGTAACCAAATGTCCCACACACCAGGTTACAATAGAATCATCACCTTCCATATATCCATCACGCTTTGAAGTTTTAAGTTTTAAAGCCTTAGCAAACTCGTTAGCCACGCTAGGCTTCTCTGCAATGTATACTGTCTTACCCATAATTTCCGTCTCTATATTTAAGAGATTAACTTAAAAAGCTAATCTCTTTTAATACTAATTTATTTCATCTAATGTTTGATTATATGAATCAATGAAATGCTCCATAAAGTATTCCACTTCTTCCATCTGCATATCATCAATGATTTTCTTAATAGACTCTTTTGCCTCCTTAAAATCATTGTTGCCCATATCTTCTTCCTCTAGGCACTTGATATATGCTGATAGTTTATCGGCAGCTTTCACGTATTTGTAATCTGGATCATCTTCCACGCCCATAATCTTTTCATACTCTGGCTGCATCTCCTCTGGAAGTTCTTTAATAAGCTTATTTACTGCAATATCTTCCACTTTCTTATATGAATCTCTGATTTCCGGTGCAAAATATTTGATAGGTGTAGGCATGTCACCAGTGATAATCTCTGCAGTATCATGCATAATTCCCATCACAGCAATTCTGTCTGGATCCAAATCCTTCTCAAAGTAAGTGTTTCCAATAACCGCCAAAGCATGCGCAATGATAGAAACCTCCAAACTGTGCTCAGCAATATTTTCACTGTCCACAGTTCTCATAAGCCCCCAACGGTTAATATATTTCATTCTTGCAAGCATTCCATAGAAATTATTCATATTAAATACCTAAAAAATCCTTTACTGTTGTTTCCATCTCGCTAGTCTCACATTTTGTGTTATGAAGAATCTCAGCATTTCTGATTTCCTCAATAGCGTTTGGAATCTTAATATTTCCAATTCTAGATAACTCGTCCACTAGTTCAAAGTCTTCACCCGTCTCGTACTTAGAATCAATGGCATTCATTACCGCTCTTGTAAATTTAAATGGACTAGCTGTAGATGCAATAACTGTTGCCTTGTTATCATTAGTCTCTGCTACATACTTTTCATACACGCATCTAGCCACGGATGTATGTGTATCCATAATGTAGCCTGTATCTTCATAAATCTTTCTGATAGTCTCTGCTGTCTCTTCTTCCGAAGCAAACTTACCAACAAAATCATTCAACTTTGCTCTCATCTCATCTGTAATGTCATAAACACCAGACTCAGCAAGATTAGCCATAAGTTCTTTGTTCTTGTTAGCATCGTCGCCTGCAATGTGATAGATAAGTCTCTCAAGGTTACTTGAAATCAAAATATCCATAGATGGAGATGTTGTCAAAATAAACTCACGGTTCTTATCATATTCACCTGTGTTAAAGAAATCGTATAACACCTTATTTTCATTAGATGCACAAACTAACTTATCAATAGGTGTTCCCATATTCTTTGCATAGTACGCAGCAAGAATATTTCCAAAGTTACCTGTTGGAACTACCACATTAATCTTCTCGCCGTCTTCTATCTTACCCTCCGCCAAAAGCTTAGCGTATGAGTAAACATAGTAAGCAACTTGAGGTATCAAACGTCCAATGTTAATAGAGTTGGCAGATGAGAACTGGAATCCTGCTTCTTCCATCTCTTTAGCTAGATCTTTGTTGTTGAATATATTTTTAACACCAGTTTGAGCTTCGTCAAAGTTACCCTTGATAGCAACTACATGAGTGTTGTCACCTTTTTGTGTAACCATCTGTTTTTCTTGGATAGGACTAACTCCGCCATCTGGATAGAAAACAATAATCTTTGTTCCCTCTACCCCTGCAAAACCTGCAAGCGCAGCTTTACCTGTATCACCTGATGTAGCTGTAAGAATAACAATGTCATTTTCTACACCATTCTTCTTTGCTGATGTTGTAAGAAGATGTGGTAAAATCTGCAAAGCCATATCCTTAAACGCAATAGTTGGTCCGTGGAAAAGTTCCAAGTGATATGGATCTTTCACCTGCGCCAAAGGAGCAATCTCCTCTGTATCAAACTTTTCATCATATGCTTTCTCTATACAGTTCTTAAGTTCTTCTTCTGTAAAATCCGTATAGAAAAGTTTCAAAACTTCATAAGCAAGTTCCTGGTAAGACATCTTTGATAGTTCTTCCATAGACTTATCAAGTTTTGGTATTTCAAGCGGCACAAACAAACCGCCATCATCTGCTAGTCCCTTTAGGATAGCCTCTGATGCCTTGATTGCTCCATCTTCACTTCTTGTACTTTTGTATAAAATCTCTTTCATAAAATCCTCTTATTTTTCGTTAATGTAATTTACTAATCCACCCTTAGCAATAATGTTTTGCATAAACTCAGGGAATGGCTGACCTTTAAACTCAGCTCCTGTAGTTTTGTTCACGATAACACCTGTATCAAAATCTACTTCCACTTCATCTCCGTCAGAGATACCTGCAGCGGCTTCTGGACACTCAATAATAGGAAGTCCAATATTGATTGCATTTCTATAAAAAATTCTTGCAAATGTATCAGCGATTACACAGCTTACACCACAAGCCTTAATAGAAATAGGTGCGTGCTCTCTAGAAGATCCACAGCCAAAGTTTTTGTCGGCCACTATTATATCTCCCTCGCTCACTTTGCTTGCGAAATCTTTATCTATATCTTCCATGCAATGACTTGCCAAAGCCTTAGGGTCTGGATCGTTCAAATATCTTGCTGGAATAATTACATCTGTATCTACATTATCTCCGTATTTAAAAACTCTTCCTTCTGCTTTCATATCTTCCTCCTATAAACCAAGTTCCGCTGGTCCTGAAATCTTTCCTGTAACAGCACTTGCTGCAGCCACTGCTGGCGATGAAAGATAAACTTCTGACTCAGGATCACCCATACGTCCTACAAAGTTTCTGTTTGTGGTAGCAACGGCTCTCTCGCCTTTAGCAAGAATTCCCATATGTCCACCAAGACAAGGTCCACAAGTAGGTGTACTAACCGCACAACCAGCCTTAATAAGTGTAGTCATAATTCCCTCTTCAATACACTGCAAATAAATATCCTGTGTGGCAGGGAAAACGATACATCTTACGCCATCAGCCACTTTTCTACCTTCAAGTATTTTGGCAGCTTCGCGCATATCTTGAATTCGACCGTTTGTACATGAACCGATAACTACTTGGTCTATCTTAATATCATCTATCTCATCTATTGTATGAGTATTCTCAGGCAAATGTGGGAACGATACTGTAGATTTAACTTCGCTCAAATCAATAGTATACTCTTCCACATACTCTGCATCATCGTCTGGCTCAAATGCTGTGTATTCTTTGTCTGAGTGTTCATTCATATATTCAATAGTTTTATCATCCACTATGAAGATACCGTTCTTTCCACCAGCCTCGATAGCCATATTTGCCATAGCAAATCTGTCATCCATTGTTAGACTGTGAACGCCCTCTCCCACAAATTCCATTGATTGATAAAGCGCACCATCCACACCTATCATTCCGATAATGTGAAGAATTACATCCTTACCTGAAACCCAAGGGTTAAGTTTTCCAGTTAAGTTAAACTTAATAGCTGATGGTACTTTGAACCACGCTTGACCAGTAGCCATGCCTGCAGCCATATCAGTACTTCCAACACCTGTTGAAAATGCACCAAGTGCACCGTATGTACAAGTGTGTGAATCAGCACCTATCACTACATCTCCAGCCACTACTAATCCTTTTTCAGGAAGAAGCGCATGCTCAATACCAACTCTTCCTGTCTCGAAATAGTTGGTTATATTTTGTTCATTTGCAAAGTCCTTTACGCACTTGTAAAGTTCTGCTGACTTAATATCTTTATTTGGTGTGTAATGATCTGGAACTAGCGCGATTTTGTCTTTACAAAATACACAGTCCACATCCATCTTCTCCATCTCACCTATAGCCACAGGACCTGTAATGTCGTTAGCAAGAACTAAATCAAGGTTAGCCTCAATCAATTGTCCTGCTTCCACACTGTCCAAATCTGCGTGTTTAGCTAAGATTTTTTGTGTCATTGTCATTCCCATAAATAAACCTCCATCTATGTAAAAAACTGTGGTTTTTACTTGCTTTCCTAACGGAGACGGTGGGATTCGAACCCACGTGCCCGTGAGGACAACCGCATTTCGAGTGCGGCTCGTTATGACCACTTCGATACGTCTCCACAATGTTAAAATTATACCATAGTTACGGGCTTTTTTTAACTAAGAATAACCAAAAAAGCATATTATTTTTTATAAAAAACAAAGAAAAAAGCAGTGTGCTCACTAGAAAAGTCGTTCGCACATCTGCTTTTTTCTTTATCTTATAATTTATTGCTTTTTTGGTTATTCTGTAAAACCCGAATTGGTATAATTTTAACTTTGTGTTAGGTAATCTATGTCAGATTCTATCTGCTTCTTGCAGAAGTCGATTAGCTCTTGGCCATCTTCTGTCTCTAAGCCGCCACGTCTGATTGTTCTTCTCATTATACGAGCATATCCAATCATTTCAGCCTTAGCCTTCAACTCTTCTAATTCCTCTTGGCTCTTGCCCTCGCAATATAGCTCAAGGGATTTCTGCCAAATATAGTTTGTTCTGTCATATGAAAGACCTAAGAAGTTTTCTACATTGGAAGCATCGATTGAACCAAAGCCCACATAAGCATTAAACATAGATGCAAGTTCGAATACTGGATCACCTGTACAGATTGTATCCATATCGATAAGCAATGTCTCACCGTTTTGCATCATAACATTCTTGATGTGGTAATCACCGTGCATCATGTGTTGGCTATCTGGAATACTCTCAACTATTGAAACAAGCTTTTCGCCATATCCATTTGGTAGATATTCTTCTAAATCTTTAGCCCATCCAACAGCCACTTCTTTCATGCTTGGAACTTCTTCGTCCACTACTTCTGTGCTGTGAATCTTCTTTAACAAATCAATGTAAAGTCCAATATATTTATCAATATTATCTGGATCTTCTTCTATTAGTTTTGCAAATGATTTAGCATTAAGTAGTTCAAAAACTGAACCGTATCCGTCTCCCACTTTCACTACATCATATGGAATAGCTGTAGGAATGCCCAAGACAAATGCTTTTCTAGCAAGTTCTCTTTCTCTCTTGATATCAGGAAGAGAATCTGGGTTTTTATATACTTTGATGATAGTCTCTGGATCTATACGATAAACTTTACCATTAGCGCCCTGACCTATAATCTCACAACCTTCTACTGAGATGGTTCGATACGCCTTTTCAATGGGCATAATTTCTGAGAATCCAGTCATCTCGAAAATCTCATATACTTCTGATGATACATTAATGATTTTCAATGATGCATTGTTTTTCTTTAATCTAAGAATGATTCTAAGACCAGCACTAGAAATATATGCTAGCTTCTCCGCATCTATAACTAAATTTTCAAAAGTATTTTCCCCTATAATATCATCAAGTTGTTTTTCAACATCTGCAGCATTAGTAGAATCGATTCTTCCATCAAGAGTAATCTTTAATGTATTATCTATTTTTTCTCCATTAATACTAATCATCTTCGTTCTCCTTTACATTTTTAAATATATATCCAACAATCTGTCTGTATTCTTGATATGCTAAAGTATTTTCCAATCCATCAAGTAATTTGATAATTGTTCTGTAGTACCATGCTTGCTTCTTTACATCCTTCATATTGAAGTGATTCCACATAGCATCGCCTTCTTCTTCGTAAAGTTTAAATAGAGTTCTTATATTTGATACTTTATCTGCCAGCCACAAAATCTTAACTGCTGGATCTGTAGCATTCTTCAAATGCTCAAGTGACTCTTTCTTTCTCATCTCCCAAGTTTGCTCAGGAGGTAGGTCGTATCTTTTGTTTTCAGATTCAGACTCTACTAACTCTGCCACTCTGTCTCCAAACTTTTCTCTAATCTCCTCCACAGTAGTATCTGTATCTTCTACAGTGTCATGTAAAACTGCCGCCACAATAATATCTTCGTCTTTAGTTAAGTCACTTGCTATAGCTGCAGCCTCTAGTGGATGAAGTATGTATGGAGAGTTTTCTCTCTTTCGTACCTGCCCCATATGCTTTTCGGTGGCAAATACTATTGCTTCATCTAATTTTTTACCCATCTTATTCGTCCCTAATCTTCTTGTAAATTCTTACAATATTTTTTCCGTCTTTATACTCATATTCAATCTTGTCTGCGTTTTGTTTAGCCATATAAATACCAAGTCCACCAATCTCTCTATCTTCAATAGGTGCATTGATGTCTGGATCTTTTCTCTCAAGCGGATTAAACGGTTCACCCGAATCAATAAGCGCAATAATAAGCTGAGCATTCTCATCTATTTGTAGCTCAACTTCACCACCAGATTCAGAATATGAATAATGCGCAATATTAACAAACAGTTCTTCTACCGCAATAGAAACCTGCATTTGCTTTTTCATATCAATATTCATAGCGTCCATTTGCTCCTCAAGAAAAGCCATAGCCTCTGGCAAACTTTCATGATTAGCTTCAAATGTTTTACTTACCATATTAATCCTTTCTGTCTTTTACACTCTAAACATTATTTTACTATAATCTTGTTAATAATTAAAGTAAATAACACGCCAAAACTAATAAATGGACCTAAAATATAAGTATTTCTAAACTCTCGCCCCTTATTTTTAATTAAAGTACTTAGCAAGTACACAAAACATGTGCCAAAACCTATCAAAATTGCAAAAAGTTGGTCCCAAAATCCAAGACAAAAGCCTATGGCTGAAATAAGTTTGATATCTCCCATACCTATTTTGTATCCGGTGACTCTACTTAGTAGCAACATTATTAAGGGTAAAACCACAAAACCTACAATAGATTCCGCGTAACTCACCCGTCCGGCACAAAGACCTATAAGCCCCAAAAGAAATATAGAGACCACTAGACTGTTCGGTATTCTTTTTTCTTTGACGTCGAATACTGATATTAGTATCAGACATATTAATAATAAGTTTTCCATAAAACAACAAAAAGGGAGAACAAAACTGCTCTCCCTTTACCCTCTTAAATTAATTACTATTAGTTGTTGATTAGAAGTTCGTCTTCATTATTCCAACTATATAGTTTTCTAATCTCAGCACCAATCTTCTCTGCTGGGTGCTCAGCTGCTAATTTTCTCATAGCCTTGAAGTGTACTTGACGTCCACCCTCTGACATATCAAGTAAGAACTCTTTAGCGAATGAACCATCTTGGATATCTGCTAAGATCTGCTTCATAGCCTTCTTAGTATCTTCTGTGATAACCTTTGGTCCTGTTATATAATCACCGTATTCAGCAGTGTTTGAGATTGAGTATCTCATTCCTGCGAAACCTGACTGGTAAATCAAGTCTACGATAAGTTTCATTTCGTGAATACACTCGAAGTATGCATTTCTTGGATCGTATCCAGCTTCTACCAATGTCTCGAAACCACACTGCATTAGTGCACAAACACCACCACAAAGTACAGCCTGCTCACCAAATAGGTCAGTCTCTGTCTCTGTTCTAAATGTAGTCTCAAGTACTCCAGCTCTTGCACCACCAATACCTAGTGCGTAAGCCAAAGCCATATCCAAAGCTTTACCTGTAGCATCCTGCTCAACAGCTACTAGACAAGGTGTTCCTTTGCCTGCCTGGTACTCAGATCTAACTGTGTGACCTGGAGCCTTAGGAGCAATCATAGTAACGTCTACGTCTGCTGGTGGAGTGATACATCCAAAGTGGATGTTAAATCCGTGAGCAAACATAAGCATATTTCCTGCTTCTAGGTTTGGCTCAATATCTTTCTTATACATATCAGCCTGCTTCTCATCGTTGATAAGAATCATAATGATGTCTGCTTTCTTAGCAGCCTCTGCTGTAGTATAAACTTCAAATCCCTGATCTTCGGCCTTTTTCCATGACTTTGAACCTTCATATAAACCAATGATAACATTGCATCCTGATTCTTTAAGGTTTAATGCATGTGCATGACCTTGACTACCGTAACCAACGATTGCGATAGTTTTTCCATCTAATAAAGATAGATTACAATCTTCTTGATAATAAATTTTTGCTTCTGACATAACGTCGCCTCCATTAAATATATTTATAAATTTGATTTATTATTCGTCTCCTCGAGCCAATCCTGTGATACCAGTTCTTACTAGTTTCAAGATCTCGAATCCATCAAGCATTCTAATAAATGCTTCAAGTTTTGATGGGTTACCAATAAGCTCAATCATAAGTGACTCTTTAGCCACATCTACGATATTTGCTCTAAAGATATCTGTAAGAGCTGTAATTTGCTGTCTCTCAGCCTGACTAGCTTTAACTTTAATCATAATAAGTTCTCTGATTACAGACTGTCCACTCTCAAGTACATCTACCTTGATAACTTCTTCTAGCTTACTAATCTGCTTAATAATCTGCTCTAAAATATCATCATCGCCAGTGACCACGATAGTCATTCTTGAATACTTTGGATCTGCAGTAACACCTACAGTCAAACTATCGATATTGTAGCCTCTGCGACTAAATAATCCTGCTACTCTGTTAAGAACACCAGAATAATTTTCAACTAATACTGATAATACTTTTTTGTTCATATGATTATCCTCTTTTCTTAGAATTCATACCAAAATATAATAGCACAAACGACTAATATTGGCAATAAACAGAGCCGTCAACGAGGCTTGAACTCGTGACCTCCACCTTACCATGGTGGCGCTCTACCGACTGAGCTATGACGGCTGATAAAACTTTATAGATTATATCACTATAGAGTTTTTATTTCATCCTTTGGCGAACTATCTCGTAAGCCAAAACACCAGTAGCAACACTAGCGTTTAGCGAGTCAATATCGCCCCTCATAGGAATGCTTGCGACAAAATCGCATTTCTCTTTGACTAGTCTACTCACTCCTTTTCCTTCATTTCCAATAACAAGTCCGATAGACCCCGTCAAATCTATATCATACATAGTCTCTCCGTCCATGTCGGCGCAGACAAACCACATACCTCTCTCCTTCAAACTCTCAATAGTCTGAGAAATGTTGGTCACCTTTGCAATAGGTGTATAGTTAATAGCCCCTGCAGAAGCCTTAACCACTGTAGCTGTAAGTCCACATGCTCTGTTCTTTGGAACAATAACACCATGCGCGCCAGCCTGATTAGCAGTTCTTATAATCGCACCCAAGTTATGTGGATCTTCTATCTCATCCAAAATAATAATAAATGGACTCTCACCTTTTTCTTCAGCCAATGCAAACATATCATCAATGTCCGCATAATTGTATGCTGCCACAAAAGCAACAGCGCCTTGGTGATGACCAGTTTCTGAAATCTGATCTAGTCTTTCCTTTGGCACATATTTAATTAATGTTTTAGTTTTCTTTGCCTCGCGAATCAATGTGTTCATAGAACTTTCTTTGGTGTGCTCTTGGATAAAAAGTTTATCCACACTTCTTCCAGCTCTGAAAGCTTCTATAATCGCATTTCTTCCCTCGATAATTAATTCACTGTTTTCCATTAATCTAACTTCTCTAATCCCTTCTTGATTAACTCAAGCATTCTTTCTGTTTTACCTTCTAGATACAAATATCCTATTACCGCCTCAAAACCAGTAGCCTTTTTGTAATCGTTAAATGAAGCATTCTTAGCTTTGGAGTTTATTTTTGCATTTCTGCCTCGCTTAAACACTGCCAACTCTTCATCATCCAACTCATCCATCAAAATCTCAGCTAACTTAGCCTGAGTGCTAGCCTTAACATATTCTGAAGACATCTTGTGAAGGTCGTTTGCACTTCTATTAGCCTCGTCCACTATCATTGTTCGAATCACTACCTCGTACACAGCATCTCCAATATATGCAAATGTGAGTGGCGAATAGTTTACTGTATCTATGTCTTCTAAATCCATATTCTGTTTTATAACTTCAAATATGTCAGACATTATTTTCTACTCCACTTAGTGCCTTCTCTAGTATCCTCTAGCACGATTCCCTTCTCCAAAAGTTCATCGCGAATACTGTCAGCCAACGCAAAGTCTTTATCTTTTTTGGCTTGGGCACGCTTTTCAATCATCTCATTGATATAGTCTTCATCACCTTGTGACTCTTCTTCTTTTTCTAAAATGATTCCAAGCAC
>JAGCPW010000032.1 GCA_017965495.1 Eubacterium sp.
GCATTACAACAGCATCATATCCTTCTGGAATCAATGATCCCGTCATCACTCTTACTGCACTATTATTTTCAAAAACCGCTTTACTAGTTTCACCTGCAAAAAGTTTTTCTATAACAGTTAGTTTTACAGGATTGTCTTTACTTGCTCCTTGAGTATCACGCGAGCATACTGCATAACCATCCATAGCAGATTTTGGAAAACTAGGAACATTGACCTTGGCTACTACATCTTCGGCAGAGATCTTTCCAATAGCATCCGTTATAGACACTTCTTCTTCATCTAGTTCTAGCTTGCTTACACTATTCAGTAATTTAATTTTAGCTTCATTAATTTCCATAATCTAAATCTTCTCTACATTAACCGCACAAACTTTGTATTCAGGAATTCTAGCAAAGTTATCAAGTGCTGCATTTGTTAGTTCGTTAACTGGTGAGTCAGGGAAATGGAATGGCATCCAAGTTTCACCTTGAGATACTTTTCTTCCTACTCTTGCTTTTGCTGTAATCTCTCCACGTCTACTAGAAACTTTTATCTTTTCGCCATTTTCAATACCAAGTTTATCTGCATCTTTGTAATTAATTTCAATAAATCCTTCATTGGAAATATCAACTAATCCTTTAGATCTAGAAGTCATAGCTGCAGCATTGTAATGATAAAGAATTCTTCCTGTCGTTAGAACAAACGGATACTCCTCATCTGGAAGTTCCTTAGATGGTTCAAACTTAGCCGGATAGAATAACGCTTTACCACGTACTGGACCATTAGCATGCATTATGTATGTGCCAGGATGATCTTTAGATGTACATGGCCACTGCAAACTTTCACCATTGTCTAATCTTTGATGAGAAATACCTGCAAAACTTGGTGTGACAGATGCAATCTCATCCATAATCTCAGCTGATGTCATTTGCTTTTGTGGATAACCCATCGCATTCATTAAGTCGATAATGATATCAGTATCTAATCTAATATCACCGTCTACAGTAACAGCTTTTCTAATTCTTTGTACACGACGCTCTGTGTTTGTAAATGTACCTTCTTTTTCTGCATAACTTACACCAGGCAAAATCACATCTGCGTACTCTGCAGTCTTTGTCATAAACAATTCTTGAATAACAAAGAAATCCAAACTGTTTAAAGCATGTTTAATATGCTCAGTATCTGGATCAGAAACAATTGGATCTTCACCACAAATATATAGTCCCTTAATCTTTCCTTCAATGGCGGCTGGGAAAACATCAGTTGCTTTAAGTCCTGGCTTGTCGCTAAGTGTAATGTCCCATGCCTTTTCAAACTTCTTCTTAACATCAGGATTATCTACCTTTTGATATCCTGGATAATCAGTTGGAAGCGCTCCCATATCACAAGCACCTTGTACATTGTTTTGTCCACGAAGTGGATTTACACCACAACCACTCTTGCCAAGCTTGCCAGTAAGTAATGCAAGGTTAGACAAACTCATAACACCCTCTGTACCAGTAGAGTGCTCAGTTACACCAAGACAATAAATGATAGGTGCTTTTTCAGCCTTTGCATACATTCTTGCTGCCTCTATCAACATCTCTGGATCTATATGACAAATCTCACCCACTTTTTCAGGAGTGTATTCTTTCACTAATTCTTTTATCTTTTCATAGTCTTCTGTATATTTTTCTATAAACTCTTTATCTTCTAGTCCTTCATTAATAATGACATTCATCATTCCATTTGCAAACGCCACATTAGTACCTGGACGAAGTTTCAAATGTACATCGGCAAATTGTGTTACACCTATATCTCTTGGGTCAACTACTATAAGTCTAGTCTTTCCAAACTTAACTGCTTTTCTAATCTGCATTCCTACAACTGGGTGTGCTTCTTCTGGGTTTGAACCAACTAATAAAATACAA
Organism: Eubacterium sp.; assembly: GCA_017965495.1. Lineage (GTDB taxonomy): Bacteria > Bacillota > Clostridia > Lachnospirales > Lachnospiraceae > Eubacterium_G. Next base: position 1,890 of record JAGCPW010000032.1, read on the forward strand.
TCCACATCATGAGTAATATCATAGATAGGGTTAGTCATAGCACCTGAACCCAATGTCTTAGCAAGTCCAGCTACTGTTGCTGAATGACAAACCCTTGCACAGTTGTCAGTATTGTTTGAGCCAAAACAAGTACGAACCATTTTTTGAACCATATAGCAGTCTTCATTAGCTGATCTTGAACAAGCAAATCCTGCCAGTGATTCTCCACCATACTTATCTTTTAATTCCATAAACTTATCAGCTGTATATTTAATAGCCTCTTCCCAAGTAGCCTCTTCAAATTCGCCTGTTTCTTTATTCTTAATAAGTGGTGTTTTAATACGATCTGGAGAGTTTATAAAATCAAAACTTCCTGAACGCCCTTTGACGCAGAGTAATCCATGGTTAGATGGACCATCCACTGCTTCCACATCCACTATCACGTTATCTTTTACTAATAGATTGAATTGACATCCTGTCGCGCAATGTGGACAGGTAGTTAAAACTTTTTCTACTTCCCACTCTTTGTAATTCTTCTGACGTTTAAGTGTAAGCGCGCCTGTAGGACAAGCTGCAGCACAGTTGCCACAAGACTCACACTTAGACTTTTTCCAGTCCGGGCCAAATGGAGCATCCACTATATGGAAAACACCAGTTCTTCCATTTCTAAGCGCACCATTTACAGCCTTAATACTACAAGCACCAATACATCTTTGACAGTGAACACACTTGCTTGGATTGTATGTAATATAAGGATTGTCTTGAAGAATTGGAAGGCTCTTTTCTATTTCAGATCTAGAACCTTCGTACTCTGTATCTTCCACTTCATATTCATTGCACCAATACTGAAGTTTACATGAACCATTTCCTGGACAAGACATACAATCTCTATTGTGATTAGACAAAATGAGTTCAAGCATTTGTTTGCGATACTCAGTAAGCTTTTCACTTTGAGTTGTAATTTCCATTCCATCTTTAAGTATAGTCTTACAAGCAGCAAACAAGTTATCATAACCTTTAATCTCGACCATACAAAGTCTACATGCACCAATTTCATTAAATCCTTCAAGGTAGCATAAAGTTGGTATGTTAATACCATTCTCTTCGCATGCTTCCAAAATGGTAGAGTTCTTTTCTATCTTATATTTTTTATTATCAATTTTTACTTTAATCATTAATCTCTACCTCCACGCATCGAGCCACAACCATAATGGTCGCATCTTAAACATCTACCAGATTCGCGGTCTGCTTCTTCAGGGGTCATTGGTATTTCAACATTTTCAAAATCACATCTTCTCTCGTATGAGTCGCGCTCTTCTATCTCTGCACGTCCAGTTGGAACGCATTTATTAGGCATAGCGAAAGGAACCTCCACATCGTAATCTACTACATGGTGGTATCCCAAGTATTCATCTATGTTGTATGCAGCTACTTGACCAGCAGCTATAGCATTGATAGCTGTAGATGGTCCAGTCACGCAATCTCCACCAGAGAAAATACCTTCACTATTCTTTATGCTGTTAATAGTGTCATCGCCAAAGTCTTCTTTTTGTTCAAAACAAACACTACATGTTTCATCAGCCAAGATTCTTCCACGTTCTGTTGGAATGCCTGCTTTTTCAAAATCTTCTACGTCACATCTTTGTCCTACTCCAAGGATTAACAAGTCACATTTAAATCTATATGGATATGCACTAGAATGTTCAGTTTTTACAAATCCATATTCGTCAAACTCGCCAACAATCTCAGGCTGCAACCAAACAGCACAAATTTTGTCTTTGTCATTTTCATCTTCTTCAAGGTGTAAGAAACTTAAAAGTGTTCTAAATCTAACGCCTTCTTCTTTGGCGCTTTCTATTTCACTTTCTAATGCTGTGTAATCATCTCTTTTTCTTGTGAAAACATTTACAGTCTTTGCACCAAGTCTAACAGC
>JAGCPW010000033.1 GCA_017965495.1 Eubacterium sp.
GTATTTGACAAACATATAACAGATATGTATAATTGTTAAAGTGTCTTCGAGAAAGACTAGTAAAATACGAACTTTAAGGAGGTGTATACAATGTCTATATGTCCTAAAAATAAATCTTCTAAAGGAAGAAGAGATAGAAGAAGAGCTAACTGGAAAATGAAGGCTCCTAACCTTGTAAAATGTAGTAAATGTGGTGCATTAATGATGCCTCATAGAGTTTGCAAGGCTTGCGGAAGCTACAATAAAAAAGAGATTATTGCAGTAGAAGATTAATAAATATTTTAATTATAAAAAAAGAAACTCTTTAGCTTAAGAGGTTCTTTTTTTTATGCCTTGAAAACCCTTTATTTATCAAGTTTTTAGGGAGTTTTTTATCTTGAATTTAAGTGCTTTTTTTAGTATACTCGTAATGATGTGAAAAGGAGAAAATTATGTCAAAAACTATAGTTGCGCTTGACTGTATGGGTGGCGATTTTGCCCCTGTGGAAACAGTGAAAGCTGCAGTAGAAGCATTAAGAGAAAATGATGAAGTCTTTATCCAATTGTATGGTAAAGAAGATGATATAAAACTAGAACTAGATAAGTATGATGATGCTGAAAAGTTCTCAGATAGATATGAAATAATAGATGCACCTGAGATCATTGAGATGGATGATTCACCTGTTATGGCTATCAGAACTAAGACAGAGTCATCTATCGTTAAGTGTCTATATGCTGTTAAGCATGGCGAAGCAGATGCTATGGTTTCTGCTGGTAGTACAGGCGCTAACTTAGTAGGTGGACATGTAGTTATCGGAAGACTTAAAGGCGTAGAGAGACCACCTTTGGCTCCGTTTCTTCCTACCAAGAAAGGTCCAGTTCTTTTGATTGACTGTGGTGCTAACGTGGATGCTAGAGCAAGTCACTTAGTTCAGTTTGCAAAGATGGGTTCTATTTATGTACAAAATGCTTTAGGCATTGAAAGTCCTAAAGTAGGCCTTGTAAATATTGGTGCTGAAGAAGAAAAAGGAAATGCATTAACTAAAGAAACTTTCGAACTTCTTAAAGAAGTTGATGATATTAATTTTGTAGGAAATGTAGAAGCAAGAGATATTCCAGCAGGTGCTGTAGATGTGGCGGTATGTGATGCCTTTGTCGGAAACGTTTTCCTTAAAACTTACGAAGGTGTAGGGTCACTTCTTTTGAATGAGATCAAGTCATCACTTATGTCTAGTTTAAAGACTAAGATTGGTGCTCTTTTAATCAAAGGTAAACTTAAAAAGACACTCAAAAGATTTGATATTGAGCAATACGGTGGAGCACCTATGCTAGGACTTAAAGGCTTGCTAGTTAAGACACACGGTAATTCAAAATCTGTTGAGATTAAGAATTCAATTTTACAGTGTGCAATGTTTAAAGAATATGACATTAGTAATAAAATAAAAAATAGTATCGCAGATACGCAGGAGGAAAAATAATGGAATTAGAGAAATTGATCAATGTAATAGCTGAAGTTTTAGATGTTGATGCATCAACTATTACAGCAGATAGCAGATTTGTTGAGGACTTGGGAGCAGATTCATTAGACTTTTTGGAAATTGTAATGAGCGTGGAAGATGAGTTCGGAATCAAAGTTCCTGTAGAAGACGTAAAAGATATAGCAACTGTAAAGGATGCTTACGAAGAGATTAAGAAAGCATTATAATTAATGTATTATTTAAGCCCTATTTCAGGGCTTAAATCTATGTAATGGATTAATATGAATACAAATATTGATGATTTACAAAATAGCATTGAGTATAGTTTTAAGAATGAAAAACTATTAGTAACTGCGCTCACTCATAAGTCTTATGTGGTAAATGAGACTGAAGGTGAAGTTAATAATGAGCGTATGGAGTATTTGGGCGATGCCGTACTTGAATTAGTTACAAGTGATTTTTTGTTTAAGAACTACAAAGAAATGAGCGAAGGCGAGATGACAAAACTTCGTGCAAGTTTAGTTTGTGAACCAGCGCTTGCGATTGATGCTAGAGAAATAAATCTTCAAGATTTTATATTCTTAGGCAAAGGCGAAGAAAACACTGGCGGAAGAAGTAGAGACTCCATAGTGTCAGATGCCTTTGAAGCATTAATCGGTGCGATTTATCTAGATGGTGGTATGGATGAAGCCACTAAGTTTATTTGTTCTTTTGTCTTAAATGACATTGAGCATAAGCAAAAGTTTTATGATAGCAAAACTACTTTACAAGAGATGGTGGATGCTACTAATCTAGGCGTTTTGAAATATGAGATTGTAAATGAAAGTGGTCCGGACCACAACAAAACATTTGACGCGGTTGTTAAACTAAATGACGATGTTGTTGGAAGTGGAACTGGTCAGACTAAGAAACACGCAGAACAAAACGCTGCCATTGATGCACTAAATAAGATTAACAAGTAATAAGAATTTAAACATATAAGCGAGGAAAGTATGTATTTAAAGAGCATTGAAATTCATGGTTTTAAATCATTTGCTAACAAGATTAATTTTGAATTTCATAACGGAATTACGGGTATCGTTGGTCCTAACGGATCAGGTAAGAGTAATGTAGCCGATGCCGTAAGATGGGTTTTAGGTGAACAGAAAACTAAACAGCTTCGTTCATCCAAGATGGAAGATGTTATCTTTTCTGGTACAGAGAACAGAAAACCTATGGGTTACGCATTTGTATCAATTACCTTCGATAACTCGGACCACAAATTAAATGTAGATTACAACGAAGTAACAGTATCTCGTCGTCTATTTAGATCAGGCGAAAGTGAGTACATGATTAATGGAACTCAAGTTCGTCTTCGTGATGTGCACGAAATGTTCTATGACACAGGTATTGGTAAGGAAGGTTACTCAATCATTGGTCAGGGACAAATTGATAAGATTCTAAGTAGTAAGCCAGAAGATAGACGTGAACTATTTGACGAGGCTGCTGGTATCGTTAAGTTTAAGAGAAGAAAGAACGAGGCGATAAAGAAACTTAATGACCAAAACCAGCACTTAGTTCGTGTTACTGACATTTTGACAGAACTAGAGCGCCAAGTTGGACCACTTGAGAAACAGTGCGAGAAAGCTAAGCGTTATCTTGAATTAAAAGATGATTTAAAGACTAACGATGTAAATATGTTCTTGATTGAAATGGATGAAATCAAGACTAAGACATCAGACATCAATGAGAAGTTAGATATTGCAACTAACGACATGAACAATGCTAACGAAGAGTTTGAGCAGATTAAGACTGACTATAAAAAGTTAGAGGAACTTCTAGAAGAGTTAAATGAGACTATCGAGACTAAGCAGTTTACTCTAAACGAGACTACTCTAAATATTGAGAAACTTGAAGGTCAGATTAACGTTATTAAAGAGCAGATTAATTCTGCTAAGAGTAATGAGTCGTTTATTAATTCTAGAATTGATTCTGTAAAGGGTGAGATTGAAGCTAGAAATAAAGAATTGGCTGATAGAGAATTAGAGAAGAATGAAAATGAGATTCTTCTTAATCAGGCTATTGAGAGACAGACTAAAGAAAATGAAGTAATCAGCAAACTTACTTGGGATATAAAAGCAATTGAGTCTGAGATTGAGCGCGATAAAGAAGAGATTATTGAACTTCTAAGTACTAAGTCATCCATCGAATCTAAGATTGAAAGATTTGATGCTATGCTTGAGCAGATCAATATTAGAAAGACTCAAATCAATCAGAAGTTAGTAGACTTCGAGAGTAAAAAGTCTAGTAAAGAAAATGTTATCAATCAGTTAACTCAAGAGTTAGAAGACATCAACAAAGAAATTGCTAGTTTTAATGAGACATTAGATGACTACAGTAATCAGTTAGCTGATTTGAAAGTTAAAAAACAAAATCTATCAAAGAGATTAGAAAATAATCAGCAATTATACACTAAATCTATTTCTAACCTTGAAGCTCTTAAAAATATTACTGAGCGCTATGAGGGATATGGAAATAGTGTTAAGCGTGTAATGGAACTTAAGGATTCTAAAAAAGGAATCGTGGGTGTAGTTGCTGATATTATTAAAGTGGATGAGAAGTTTGAGACAGCTATCGAGACTGCACTTGGTGGAAATGTACAAAACGTGGTAACTGATTCAGAAACTACAGCTAAAGAGACTATCGAGTATTTGAAAAAGAATAAACTTGGTCGTGCTACATTCTTACCACTAAGCAGTATGAGTGGAAAGACTAACTTTAACACTCCAGATGCTTTGCAGGAGACTGGTGTGCTAGGACTTGCTAGTGACTTGGTAGATGTTGATCCAAAGTATGACGGTGTTTCTAAATACTTGCTCGGTAGAGTGATGGTGGTAGATACTATTGATCATGCTATCTCAATCGCTAGAAAATACAAATACAAAGTTCGTATGGTTACTCTTGAAGGTGAGTATCTAAATGTTGGAGGATCTATTGCAGGTGGTACTTTCAAAAATGCAACAAACCTTCTAAGTAGACGTAGAGAGATTGAAGAACTAGAAGCTAAGATTAAACAATTATCTGATGAGAAGATTCAGTTAGATAAAGATATAGTTAAGAACAATAGCGAGATTAGCGTTTTAAATGAAGAACTTGCTAAGGTTAACAAAGGCCTACAAGAGCAGACCATTCTTAAGAATACTTGCGAGATTAATCTTAAGACTGCAAATGAAGAAAAAGAAAATCTTGTTCTTGAATTTGCTGACGTTAATAAAGAGAACGAAGAAATTGCTAACGAGATTAACGATATTAACAAGAACAGTTCAGAACTTAAGAGCAGTTTGTCTGGTCAGTCAGATAAGAGTAGCGAGTTAGAAAAAGGTGTTAACGAGAAGAATACTAAACTTGAAACTATGCGCAAAGAACTTGATGAGAAGAACACTGCCATAGAAGAAGTTAATATTGAGATTGCTAACATTAAAACTAAACATCAATTTATTTCTGAAAAGATTGATGTATCTGTAAATGCTATTGAATCTTTGACTCAGGAGTTACAAGGTATCGAGGCTAATTCTAAAGAAAATACTGATGAGATTTCTGCTAGAAACGAAGCAATTGAAAATTGCCAGAAAGAAATTGAAACTTCAAAAGCATCTATCGTTCAGTTAGAAAAAGATATAGAAGATGCAAAGGCTAAAAAAGAACAGCAGAATAAAGAGCACAAAGAATTCTTTGAGAAGAGAGAGCAATTAAACGAGAAAATTACTGAGTTAGACAAAGAGATTTACCGTTTGACTTCTCAGAAAGAGTCTTTGGAAGAAAAGACAGCCAACAAAGAAGCATATATGTGGGAAGAATATGAACTCACATACAGAAATGCTTTGGAGCTTAAGCCAGAAGAGGCTTTGGCTAAGACTGATATTAAAAATGCAATTACTGAGATCAGACGTGAGATGAGAAGTCTTGGTGACGTTAACATTAATGCTATCGAGGAATACAAAGAAGTTAATGAGCGTTACACATTTATGAAAACTCAGCACGATGATTTAATGGAAGCGAAAGAAAATCTTTTGAAGATTATCGATGAGTTAGAAGTTGGAATGCGCAAGCAGTTCAAAGAGAAGTTCGCTGAGATTAAAGTGGAATTTGATAACGTATTCAAAGAGTTATTTGGCGGTGGTAAAGGTACAATCGAACTTACTGAAGCTGATGATATTTTGGATGCAGGTATCGACATTATTTCACAGCCACCAGGAAAGAAACTACAAAACATGATGCAGTTATCAGGTGGTGAGAAAGCACTAACAGCTATTAGTTTGATGTTTGCAATTCAGAACTTAAAACCATCTCCATTCTGTTTGCTTGACGAGATTGAGGCAGCACTTGATGGTACAAACGTTATTAGATTTGCGGATTACTTGCACAAGCTAACAACTAATACTCAGTTTATTGTTATCACTCACAGACGTGGTACAATGAACTCAGCTGATAGACTATATGGTATTACAATGCAAGAGAAAGGTATCTCTACATTGGTATCAGTAGACTTATTAGAGAGTACATTTGAGGACAATCCTTTAGATAAAAAATAAGGTGTAAATATGGCAGGAAAGTTTTTTGACAAATTGGTAAGTGGACTTACAAAAACCAGGACTAGTATTAGTTCTGGTTTTAATAGTATATTCAATGCCTTTTCGAGCATAGATGATGAATTCTATGAAGAGCTCGAAGAAATGCTTATCATGAGTGATATAGGCGTAATGACCACTGAAGAAATAATTGATTCCTTGAAGGACGAAGTCAAAGAAAAAAACATTAAAGAACCAGCCGAGTGCAAAGACTTATTAAAAGAACATTTGACAGAGCAAATGAATCTTGGTGAAAACGCATATGATTTTGAAAACGAAAAATCAATTGTTTTAGTTATTGGTGTAAATGGTGTAGGTAAAACCACATCCATTGGAAAACTAGCTTGTCAGTTTAAGAATAATGGCAAAGATGTAATGCTAGCAGCATGTGATACTTTTAGAGCGGCCGCCAAAGAACAACTTGAAGAGTGGGCTAATAGAGCTGGAGTTTCTATTGTTTCTGGCAATGAAGGACAAGATCCAGGCTCAGTATTATTTGATGCTATAGCTTCTGCCAAAAATAAAAACTCAGACATTATTATTTGTGATACTGCAGGAAGACTTCATAATAAAAAGAATTTGATGAATGAGTTAGCTAAACTTGATAAGATTATTGATAAAGAAATGCCAGGTGTAAGAAGAGAGAACTTTATCGTTTTAGATGCAACAACTGGTCAAAATGCTTTGGCGCAGGCTAGAGAGTTTAAGGAGTGTGCTGATATTACAGGAGTTATTCTTACTAAAATGGATGGAACAGCTAAAGGTGGAATTGCTGTGGCTATTCAGTCAGAACTTGGAATACCTGTTAAATATATTGGAATTGGTGAGTCTATTGAAGATTTGCAAAAATTTGATTCAGAAGAATTTGTTGAGGCATTATTTGTAGAATGAGTTTAAAAATTAAAGACTATAAAATTAAATACACTATCATTTTTGCTTTAACAGCTATTTTGACTTATCTATATTTTATTATTAATAGTAAGTCTTTTGTTTGGCATGTGGACGGATATGATCAACACGTAATTGCACTTTCATATTACGGACAGTGGCTAAGACAAATAGTTAGAAGTATTTTTATTGAGCATACATTTACGTTCCCAATGTGGAACTTCACAATTGGTTATGGTGGTGATGTTTTAACTACCTTTAATTACTACGTGATAGGTGATCCGCTTAATCTTTTGTCGGTGGCGGTTCCTACTAAATATACAGAATTCCTTTACGCTTTCTTGGTATTGGTACGCATGTACTTGGCTGGATTGTTCTTTATGTATTACACAAGAGAAAGAGGAGTTAGAGGAAATGGTAAGGTAGTGGGCGCTATCATTTATGTATTCTGCGTCTATGCTATGCATTCAGGTGTAAGGCATCCATTCTTTATATTGCCGATGATTTTCTTGCCACTTGTTTTGGCTGGTTTAGAAAAAATCCTCAAAGGCAAAAAGCCATATTTATTTATTGTTTCAATTGCTATTTGTGTAATAAGTAATTTTTACTTTTTCTATATGGTGGCAATTATTACAATTGTTTACGCATTAGTTAGAGTTATTTATTTATATAGAAATGAAAAGCCTAAGATATTTACTACATTATTAAAGTTGCTTGGTTTTTCTTTGGTGGGAGTTTCAATAGCGTGCATCTTGTTTATTCCAACTGTACTTATATTTATACAGGATTCAAGAACTATTGAAGGTGGAATGGTCCCAATAGTTTATGAATTCAAGTATTATCAAAAACTTTTATCTGGAATGATTTCAAATGATAGTAGTGGACACTGGAATTATATTGGAGTTTCTCCAATAGCTTTAGTGGGAGCTTACTATGCATTCCACAAACGTGATGTACAAAAGATTATTCTATTTGTTATATCTATATTGATAATGTTAATTCCATTCCTTGGTTCGTTTATGAATGGTATGTCATATGCTTGTAACAGATGGATTTGGGCATATGTATTCTTGTGCGCATATACCGTTGCTTATTATTGGAAAGACATTATTTCTATAAGAGTATTTACGCATAAAAAACTAACTGGATTCTTGATGATTTATTTTGTGTTGATTCTTATCATGAGAAACACTAGAAAAGAGAGTGTTATATTCCAAATTCTATTGTTCTCAGTAATGTTGTTCTTGTTAAGCTTTATTAATAATCACAAGACAAAATGGTTTAAATATAAAATCAAAATTATATTTGTATTTGTAGTAGCTGGAATTGCGCTCAATGCATTCTATATATTTAGTGTGTCAGAAGGAAACTATGTATCTGAGTTTATTGATATGGGTGAGGTTTACCCTTCCTATGAGAGTACAGTATCAAATGACATTAAAAAGCATATAGATGATAAATCATTCTATCGTTTTGCGTCTACAGATGATGAGTACTTGAACAATAAAGATATGAATATGAAGGTGAACGAAGTACTTAAGAACTCAATTTATTCTGATATCAGCACTAAATATTTTAAATTAGATAACGCAAGTAATGCAGCCACAATATTTAATAGAAATGGTATTGGATATTATTGGAGTTTAGGTAATATTAATATCCAAAATTATCTAAGCGAAATTGATAATAAAGAGTATGGATTATTCTATTACTACGGCAATGATCAAAGAACCATACTTTCTTCTTTATCCTCAGTTAAATATTTTGTAGCAGAAGAGGGTGAGATTGCTAAGGTACCATACGGTTTTAAAACAATTGATACATTTTATAAGTATGCACCAAACATGCTTAGAAACAAAAAGATAAACGAAAAGACGAGAATTAAGAATTCGGCAGACTACTATATTTATGAGAACCAGTATGCTATGCCGCTTGGATACACTTATGAAAATACTGTAACTGAGAAACAGGCAAGCAAGTTAGACGGCGTTAAGAAAGAAGAATTAATGCTAGAATCTGCGATTATAGAAAAAGAAGATGAACTAGCAAGACCTGATGAGTTTAAATCATCTGACAAAAAGCTTAATTATACAGTAGATACAGAAGATAAAAACTACGTCAAAATAAGCAAAAATCAAATTGTTGTTAACAGAGGCCAAAGTAAAATTGATTTAACTTTTGATTGTAAGCCTAATAAAAACTTATTTGTATATTTTAAAAACTTCACATTCGATCAGATAAGTGAAATGGATGCCAATAAAAATATGTATGATACATTATCTGTTGGCGAGAAAAATATAATTAGCAATAAATACAGATATTATACTCAAGATGATTACGCTAGAATCTATGTAAATTGTGGTGATGTAAACAAACTGCTTCTAAATTATAGAGATGATAAATCATACTTCAATAACAGAACTAACTTTGCTATTAATATGTGTTATTCAGAAGCAGAGAGGACTAAAGCCACAATTACTTTTGAACAACCAGGAACATATCGCTTTGATGATATAGAAGTGGTTGAACAATCATTTGACGGTTTTGAAGACAAAGTTAATGCTCTAAGAAAGAACAGTCTAGAGAATGTAAAAATAAACACTAATAAGATTACTGGAAACATAACCCTAGACAAAGAAAAACTATTGTGTCTAAACATTCCGTATTCAGATGGATGGAAACTGAAGGTAGATGGCAAAGAAACATCGCTTAAGAAAGTAAACTATATGAATAGTGGTGTAGTCTTAAAAGCCGGCAAACATAAGATAGAGCTTACATATTGTACTCCAGGTGTAATGATTGGTTTGATATTTACGATTGCTGGAATACTGATCTTATTAATAATAATTATAGTTTATAAGGTGTCAAGGAAAAATGCTTGACACCTTTATTTTTTTGTTGTAATATATGTCTTGGTCAAAAAAAGGGGGCTTTATGCAAGACATTTATAAGAGTTCATTGTTATATGATTTCTATGGTGAGTTACTTACTGAACACCAAAAGGAAATATATGAAGATTATGTTTTGAATGATTTGTCTTTGGTGGAGATTGCTGAGCAAAAAGGAATCTCTAAACAGGGCGTACATGATCTTATAAAACGATGCGATAAAATCTTAAATGAGTATGAAGCTAAATTAAAGCTTATTGAAAAGTTTAATGACACTAAAAAAGATATTGAAAAAATCTGTAAAATTACTGACGATGATGAGATTAAACAGATTGCAGAAAGTATTTTAGAAAACTATTAGAGGTATGAATTTTGGCATTTGAAAGTTTATCTGACAAATTACAAAATATATTTAAAGGCTTAAGGAGCAAAGGAAAACTTACAGAAGATGATATTAAAGCATCTATGAAAGAAGTTAAAATTGCTTTGTTAGAAGCTGATGTCAATTTCAAGGTAGTTAAGAACTTTATAAAAGATGTTACCGAGAAGTCTTTGGGTGAGGAAGTTATGAATTCTCTCACACCAGGACAAATGGTAATTAAGATTGTTAATGAAGAGTTAACAGATCTTATGGGTTCAGAAACTACAGAGCTTACACTTAAAAATGGTAACGAGATATCTGTCATTATGATGATGGGTCTTCAAGGTGCTGGTAAGACTACTACAGCATCCAAGATTGCTGGAAAGCTTAAAGCAGAGGGAAGAAAACCATTACTAGTGGCACTTGATATATACAGACCAGCAGCCATTGAACAGTTGAAAGTAAATGGCGAAAAACAAGACATTCCAGTATTTTCGATGGGAGATAAAAACAAACCTGTCGATATAGCAAAAGCATCTATTGAACATGCCAAGCAGAACAATTACAATACAGTTATTTTTGATACGGCTGGAAGACTTCACATAGATGAAGATATGATGAGTGAGTTAGTTGAAATCAAAAATGCTATTGAGATTGATGATGCTGTGTTAGTGGTTGATGCTATGACAGGACAGGATGCTGTCAATGTGGCTAAAGAGTTTGATGAAAAGATTGGCATCGATGGAATTATCGTCACAAAGCTTGACGGTGATACAAGAGGTGGTGCCGCATTATCAATTAAAGCTATCACTGGTAAACCTATCTTGTACGTTGGTATGGGAGAAAAACTTTCTGACCTAGAACAGTTTTATCCAGACAGAATGGCTTCAAGAATTCTAGGAATGGGAGATGTTTTATCTCTTATAGAAAAGGCTGAACAAACTATTGATGAAGAGAAAGCCAAAGAGATGGAATCCCGTCTTAAGAAGGCAGAGTTTACTTATGATGATTATCTAGAATATATGGGCCAAATAAACAATATGGGTGGACTTTCTTCTATATTAAAGATGATGCCTGGTATGGGTAATAAAGTATCAGAAGATATGTTACCTAGTGAAAAACAGCTTACACAAATTGAAGCAATCATTTATTCAATGACACCTGAAGAAAGAAACAATCCAGATTTGATTAACCCATCAAGAAAAAGAAGGATTGCAGATGGTGCTGGTGTAGATGTGGCTCAAGTTAATCGTTTAACTAAACAGTTTGAACAAGCCAAGAAGATGATGAAAAACATGAATGGTATGATGGGTGGCAAAAAAGGAATGAAAGGTATGAAGTTACCTTTTGGATTTTAATTAGTTATCTTAGAAATTTGTTTCTAAAAAGAGTTAATCTAGAAATTAAAATTTCTTGATATATATTTACAAATTATTTGGAGGTAGAAAAATGGCAGTAAAAATCAGATTAAAGAGAATGGGTAAAAAGAAAGCTCCTTTTTACAGAATCGTTGTAGCTGATTCTAGATCACCAAGAGATGGTAGATTTATCGAAGAAATCGGTACATATGATCCAAGCAAAGACCCTAGTGTATTTGACGTAAATGAGGAGTCTGTAAAGAAATGGTTAGCTACAGGAGCTAAGCCAACTGAAACTGTTGGAAAGCTTTTGAAGATTGCCGGTATTGAAAAATAATATTAGGAGGAAGTATTCATGAAAGAATTAGTTGAGACAATTGCTAAAGCACTTGTTGACTCTCCTGATGAAGTTGTTGTGACAGAGACAGAGAATGACAGAGAAATCGTTGTTATTTTGCATGTTGCAGACGGTGACATGGGCAAAGTTATTGGTAAGCAGGGAAGAATAGCTAAGGCTATCCGCTCAGTTGTAAGAGCAGCTGCTTCTAAGACTGACAAAAGAGTTAAGGTTGAAATCCAATAATTTGAGCAAGTGTAATTTACTGGGATAGTCCTTTTTGGGCTACCCAGTATTATGATTTTAAGGATTAAGAATGTTAGATTATTTTAGAGTAGGTGTGATAGCAAATTCACACGGAGTAAAAGGCGAGGTAAAAGTTTATCCAACTACGGATGATGTAAATCGCTTTAAAGATCTAGAAACTATATATTTGGATGAAAATGGTACTTACAAAGAACTACACATCAAGAGTGTTAAGTTCGTTAAAAATATGGTAGTTCTAGGTTTTGAAGAATACAACAATATGAATGACATCTTAGGATTAAAAGGAATGGATCTTTATGTAGATAGAGAAAATGCTATTCCTTTAAAAGAAGGTGAATTTTATGTTGCAGATATGGTAGGTGCTGATATTGTAACAGATGATGGAAATCATTTTGGCACACTTAAAGATATTATTAAGACAGGCGCCAACGATGTCTATGTTATAGATTCTGATGATGGAAAAGAAGTTTTATTCCCATCTATTCCAGAATGTATATTGGAAAAAGATTTAGACAATAAAGTAATTAAAGTTCATATAATGGATGGATTGTTAGATTAGTTATGAATTTTTATGTTTTGACGCTGTTTCCGGAAATGATACAAGAGGCAGTTATGACAAGTATCACTGGAAGAGCAATAACTGATGAAAAAATTAGCGTAAAAGCTATTAATATAAGAGACTATGCTGATAATGATTATGGTCAGATAGATGATTATCCATATGGTGGAGGTGCTGGTATGGTAATGCAAGCGCCACCTATTTACGATGCATATCAAGATATCGTAAAGGAACTTGGTTATAAGCCTAGAGTTATCTATATGACCCCACAGGGTAAAACCTATGAGCAAGCGGATGTTAAATCCTTTGCCGAAGAAAAAGATATAGTAATTCTTTGTGGTCATTATGAAGGTGTAGACGAGAGAGTACTTGAAGAGATAGTCACTGATAATATTTCTATTGGCGATTATGTACTAACTGGTGGAGAGTTGCCTGCGCTAGTTGTTATTGATTCAATAACAAGACTTGTCCCAGGTGTGCTTAACAATGAAGATTCTGCGGCTACAGAAAGCTTTGAAGATGGATTGTTAGAGCATCCACAGTACACAAGACCTGCTGAATTCAACGGCAAAGAAGTGCCAGAAATACTTTTATCAGGCAATCACGCAAAGATTGATGAATATAGAAGACAAGAATCGCTAAGAAGGACTTATGAGAGAAGACCAGATATGCTAGAAAAGGCAGATTTGAGCGAAAAAGACCAGGATTTCTTGGATAGTATAAATAAGGATTAAACAGTAATTTATTCTTGCACATAGCCCTTATATGTGTTAGTATACATAATGCTGTATTAATAAAAGATGGTCCTCTGTTACAAATGTATTAAGAACATCGTAATAAAAAAGGAGGCAAATTATGGCAGATGAAAAGAAAGATGTTGTAGAAGAAGTTAAAGAAGATCTTGCTGAAGCAGCTGAAGAAGTAGCTGAAAAGGTTGAAGAGACTGTTGAAGAAGTGAAAGAAGCTGTAGAAGAAGCAGTGGAGACTGTGGATGAAGCGGCTGAAGAAGCTGAAGCAGAGGTTGAAGAAGCTGTAGAAGAAGATGCAGCTGAAGAAACTGAAACTACAGAAGAGGCTGAAGAAGCTACAGAAGAAACTGAGGAAGCAGAAGAAACTGCTGAAGAAACTGAAGAAGCTCCAGCTGAAGAAGAAAAGAAAGAAAAAGTTCCAGTTAAGACTCATGAATTAATTAAGGATATCGAAGAATCACAGAAGAAAGAAGTTGCAGACTTCAAAGTAGGTGATACTATTGTGGTATCAGCTAAGATTGTGGAAGGTAACCGTGAAAGAATTCAGAAGTTTTAAGGACTTGTAATTAAAAAGCAAGGCGGCGGAAACAGAACAACATTCACTGTAAGAAAAGATTCAAACGGTGTAGGTGTTGAGAAAACTTGGCCATTATACTCACCAACAATCGCTAAGATTGAGGTAGTAAGAGAAGGTAAGGTTAGACGTGCTAAACTTAACTACATTAAGGCTAGAGTTGGTAAAGCTGCTAAGGTAAGAGAATTAGTTAAATAAGAACTTTTTAAGGAACGAGATATACTCGTTCCTTTCTTTTTGTGTTATTATATTAAGGGTGCGAAAGGAAGGAATAATATGGATTATCAATGGTATCCGGGCCATATGACAAAGGCCATCAGACAAATGAGAGAAGATATTAAATTGGTAGACCTAGTGATCGAATTATTAGATGCTAGGATTCCTTTGAGTAGCCGAAATCCAGATATCGATAACCTTGGACAAAACAAATCGCGCCTTGTAATTCTAAACAAAGCAGATCTAGCTGATGAATCACAAAACAATTTGTGGGACAAATATTTCAAAGACAAAGGTTACACAGTTCTTAAAGTAGATTCTAGAGTTAATTCTCTTGCGAAAATTGTTGATAGAGCAATTGAGGAAGCTTGCAAAGAAAAGATAGAGGCTAATAAGAAAAAGGGAATTAATAGACCGATAAGAGCTATGGTAGTTGGAATTCCTAATGTTGGAAAGTCTACTTTTATTAATTCTTATGCTAAAAGATCTGTTGCAAAAACAGGAAATAAGCCGGGTGTAACAAAAGGAAAACAGTGGATAAAGATTGGTAAGAATCTAGAACTATTAGATACTCCAGGAATTCTATGGCCTAAGTTTGACGATGAACAAATTGGACTTAATTTAGCTTTGGTAGGTTCTATGAATGATAACAATTTAGATGCTGCAGAACTTGCTTTTCAGTTTATTAAAATGACAAGGGAAAATTATCCTGACATATTAAAGGATAGATTTAATATAGAAGGGAACGAAGATATTGTAGAAGAAATGTATCAGGTGGCTGATGTTAGAAACTGTAAGTTGCCGGGCAATAAACTAGACTTAGACAAAGCTTCAAAAATAATTCTAGATGAGTTTAGAAGCGGCAAACTTGGAAAGATAACACTAGATAGGATTTAATATGAATAGTATTTCTGATATTAAAATTGAATTAAATGAATGCAAGTTTGAGTCATTGAATGATTTTATTTCAAAATACTCTGGCGATGAACGTGCAGGTGTTAAAGCACTAGTAAAAAAAGCGAACAAACAAATTACTGATTATAAAAAAGAACTAGAAAGAATTGATAAATTATCATTCTATGAGAAGAAGTTTAGAGACTATGAGTATATCTGCGGTGTGGATGAAGTGGGACGCGGTCCTTTGGCTGGTCCTGTGGTGGCAGGTGCAGTTATTTTGCCGAAAGATTGCGACATACTATACATTAACGATTCTAAAAAACTATCAGCTAAAAAGCGTGAAGAGTTATATGATGAAATTACATCTAAAGCGGTGGCATGGGCTACAGCTTTGTGCACTCCAGAGGAGATTGACGCTATAAACATTTTGCAAGCTACATATAATGCTATGAAAATGGCTATTCATCAGTTGAATCCTCAACCTAATCTTTTGCTAAACGATGCAGTTAAAATACCTGATTTAGATATTAAACAAGTTCCAATCATTCGCGGTGATAGTTCAAGTATATCGATTGGAGCAGCTAGTATTGTGGCTAAAGTTACAAGAGATAGAATGATGGTGGAATACGATAAGATTTATCCAGGTTATGATTTTGCATCTAATAAGGGATACGGCTCAGCCAAACATATAGAGGCTATAAAAAATTTGGGACCGACACCAATACACAGAAAAACATTTATTAAAAATTTCATATAAGTACAAAGGGGGATTGTATGAATACGAGAGTAGTTGGAAGTCTACAGGAAGATATTGCCATTTCGTATTTGAAAGAAAATGGTTTTGAAATATTAGAACGTAACTTCAAATGCAAAATAGGCGAGATCGATGTTATTGCAAAGAAAGACAATATCATTCGCTTTATAGAAATTAAATATAGAAAAAGTAATGTGGCAGGCGGAGTGTTTCACGCAATAAGCCAAAAGAAGCTCATTAAGATTTCTAAAATCGCTAACTTTTACATTATGATAAATGGACTTACTAATTCTATGTTTAGTATAGATGCACTTTTAATAGAAAACACTGAGATAACGTATTTAGAAAATATATTTGGTGGAATGTAATGAAAAAGCATTTAATTAAAGATGTAGTAGAAAATTCCATAGCAGATCAACTAGAAATTAAAAGCGGCGATTATCTAGTATCAATCGATGGTAATGAGATTAAAGATATTTTTGATTACCATCTTTTTAGTGAGTCATCAGAACTCACTGTAGAGATAGAAGATGCAGATGGTGAGATTTGGGAGATTGATATAGAAAAAGACGAAGATGAAGATTTAGGATTCATTTTCGATAACAGTTTGCTTGATGAATATAAATCTTGTACTAACCAATGTATCTTTTGCTTTATTGATCAAATGCCACCAGGTATGAGAGAAACATTGTACTTTAAAGATGATGATTCAAGGTTATCTTTTATTCAAGGTAACTATGTCACTCTAACTAATATGACAGACGACGATGTGGATAGAATAGTTAGATATAATTTATCTCCTATCAATATTTCAGTCCACACAATGGATAAAGAATTAAGATGCAAAATGCTTAATAACAGATTTGCCGGAGAAAAGTTAGATTACATTAATAGACTTAATGAAAATAATATTACAATGAACGCTCAGATTGTTCTTTGTAAAGGATACAACGACAAAGAAGAACTAGATAAGACATTAGAAAAAATGATGCCTTACGTTCCGAATATGAAGAGCTGTTCTGTAGTGCCAGCAGGTCTTACAAAGTATCGTGAGGGATTGGCAAAACTTGAACCTTTTACTAAAGAAGAAGCTAAAGAAGTTATAGCTCAAGTTGATAAATGGCAAAAAGTATTTAAAGAAAAGTATGGCATAAATTATGTTTATGCTGCCGATGAGTTTTATATGATGTCAGATACACCTATTCCAGACGAGGATTATTATGATGGATATCCTCAAATAGAAAATGGAGTGGGTATGACAAGGTCGTACCTTAATGAATTTTATGAGCATTTGGAAGATTACTCTGGCGATGATAGAACTAGAGATTTAACAGTAGTGACAGGTGAACTTTTCTACAAGTGTAGTTTGGAAATGGCTGATGCTATAAATAAAAAATATCCTAATGTAAATATAAGAGTTTATAGCATAATTAATGATTTCTTTGGACATTCAATAACAGTTACTGGACTTTTGACCGGACAAGATATTATCAACCAATTGAAAGATAAAGAATTGGGTGATGAGGTATTACTTCCTGCCAATACACTTAAACATGGAGAAGATGTATTCTTGGATGATGTCACTTTAGACGAGTTAAAAGAAGTTTTACAAACAACACCTATTATTGTAAAATCTAATGGGAAAGATTTTATAGACAAAGTACTAGGAGAAGACAATGAGTAAACCAATCGTAGCCATAGTTGGACGTCCAAATGTGGGTAAATCCACATTGTTTAATGCTTTGGCTGGCGAAATGATCTCTATAGTTAAAGACACACCGGGTGTTACTAGAGACAGAATATATGCAAATATTGACTGGACAGGTCATCAGTTTACTATGATAGATACTGGTGGTATTGAGCCAGATAGTAATGATATCATCTTGAAGCAGATGCGTGAGCAAGCGCAAATTGCTATTGATACAGCTGATGTCATTATTTTTATGACTGATATTAAACAGGGTTTAGTAGATGCTGATTCAAAAGTGGCCGATATGCTTAGAAGAAGCGGAAAGCCTGTGGTTTTGGTTGTAAATAAGGTGGATAATTTCCAAAAACTAGAAGCTGACGTTTATGAGTTTTACAATTTAGGAATTGGTGATCCATATCCTATATCTTCAGCTAATAGATCTGGATTTGGAGATATGCTAGACCAAGTTGTTAAGTACTTTGAAAATCTTGAAGATAATGATGAAGACGATGGGACACCAAAGGTAGCTATTATCGGAAAACCAAATGTTGGAAAGTCTTCGCTCATCAACAAGTTATCAGGCGATAATCGTGCAATAGTTTCTGATATAGCAGGAACGACAAGAGATGCTATTGATACTAAGCTAGAGTTTGAAGGTAGAGAATATATCTTTATTGACACTGCAGGTATGCGAAGGAAATCAAAGGTCAAAGAAGATATTGAAAGATATAGCGTGATTCGTGCAGTTACAGCTGTGGAGCGAGCAGATGTAGTTATTGTTTTAATTGATGCTGTGGAAGGTATCACAGAACAAGATGCTAAGATTGCAGGTATAGCACACGACAACGGCAAAGGAATTATAGTAGCCGTAAATAAGTGGGATGCTATAGAAAAGAACGATAAGACTGTTTATAAATATAAAGATAATATAAAGAAAATTTTATCATTTATGCCTTATGCTGAAGTTATATTTATTTCAGCGCTTACTGGTCAGAGATTAAATAAAATATTTGAAGCTATTGATGTAGTTATTTCGAATGCTTCACTTAGAATTGAGACTGGTACGCTTAATCAGATTATGGCAGAGGCAGTGGCACTTCAACAGCCACCTTCTGACAAAGGTAGAAGACTTAAACTTTTATATATTACACAAGTGGCAGTTAAACCACCTACTTTTGTTATATTTGTAAATGACAGACAACTAATGCATTTCTCATATACGAGATATATAGAAAATAAAATAAGAGAGGCTTTTGGGTTTACTGGAACGCCACTTAGATTTATTATTAGAGAGAGGAAAGAAGAAAAATGACAATAGCTTGGAAACTAATAATTTCATTTATAATAGGATATGTATTTGGAATGTTCAAAACAGGTCCAGTTTTAGCAAAGGTTAGAGGAATTGATCTATCAAAAACTGGCTCTGGTAATACTGGCATGACAAACACTATGCGCGCCCTAGGCAAAAAGGTAGGTATTTGGGCATTTGTCGGAGACACACTCAAGATAATCATTCCTGTGTTTATTACATATTTTCTATTTGCTAAGTGCGGACATCCATACCCACAAGGAGAACATGTTTGCCTATTTTTAATGGTAACTTCTTTTGGAGGTATTCTAGGAGATATGTTCCCATTTTATAATGGATTTAAAGGTGGTAAAGGAGTGTCTAGTTATTCAGGAATGGTATTAACTCTTTTATTCTTAACTGGTGATTGGAAATTTACTGTTTTAGGACTAGCAGTATTCTTTACAACAATGTTTATCACAAGATATGTATCAGTAGGTTCACTTGTTTTGATTGTTTCTATATTTATTGAGTTTGTAGTATGGGGACAGTTGAATATGATTTATTCATTAGAAAAAAATCCTGAAGATAGAATTTATATTTATATCATAGTATTTATTATAATGGTATTAGTATTTATAAGACATCGAGAAAATCTTAAACGTTTGGCTAACGGAACAGAGAATAAGATTGGACAGAAAAAGGAGGTCAAATAATGTCAAAAGTTACAGTATTAGGTGGTGGCGGATGGGCCATCGCTCTTGCAATGGTTTTATGTGAAAACGGAAATGACGTAACTATTTGGTCAGCTGTAGACAGAGAGGTAGAGGCTTTATCAAAAGATCGCGAGAACAAAGTTAGTTTACCTGGCATTATTATTCCAGACGAGATGAAAGTAACTGGAGATTTAGATGCTTGCGTAAAAGACACAGACGTTATTATCATGGCTGTGGCATCTTCATATGTCAGAGCTACTGCACATTCTTTGCAGGGCAAAATCAAAAAAGGTCAGATTATAGTTGATGTAGCAAAAGGTATCGAGCATGATACTTATAATACTATGACAGAAATTATTGTTGATGAGTTGCCTGATTGTGATCCAGTTGTTTTATCTGGACCTAGTCACGCGGAAGAGGTTGCTAGACGAATTCCAACATCTGTTGTTATTGGTTCAAAGAACGAAGATACTGCAGAGTTTGTTCAAAAACTTTTTGCAAATGAATATTTTAGAGTATATAGAAGTCCTGATATGAAGAGTATTGAGTTGGGCGGAGCATTGAAGAACGTAATTGCTCTTGCCGCAGGTGTTATTGATGGACTAGGCTTTGGTGATAATACTGAAGCTGCACTTATGACAAGAGGTATCAGCGAGATTACAAGACTTGGTGATGCTATGGGTGGCCATAAGAGAACTTTCTATGGCCTATCTGGAATGGGTGATTTGATTGTTACTTGTGCAAGTAAGCACTCTAGAAACAGAAGAGCCGGTGTACTTATTGGAAAAGGGTACACACTAGAAGAGGCTATTAAAGAGGTTAACATGGTAGTTGAGGGTGCTGTATCAGCTAAGGCTGCATACGAACTAACTCAAAAGTACGATATTGATGCGCCTATTATTAAGGCGGTTAATAAAGTTTTGTTTGAGGGTATGCCTCCACTTGACGCTATGAAATACTTAATGAACAGAAGATTAACTAACGAGTATATTGATTTAGATTGGGAAGAAGACGAATAAAACATAATGAGAAAACAACACAGAAAAATTAATAAACCAGAAGGTAGAGCGAAGAGTGGTATTGGTTCATTTATCTTTAGTCGAATCTTTGCATTCTTCTTAATGGTTGCATTGCAGGTTGCGGTTTTTATTGCAATCACATATTATGCTGCCAGCTCTCAGATTATTTACGTAATAATAGCAATCATTACTATTATTGTAATTATTTATATAGTGAACGATGACTCTGATCCTAACATGAAAATATGCTGGGTTATGCTTATGTTATTGCTTCCTACATTTGGAACATTAATGTATTTATATTTCAGATTCCAGCCTGCTTCACATTCACTTAAGAAAAAGTTAAAGAGAATTAGTGTGAAGTCAGAACGATATTTGGTTCAGGATGAAAGAATGCTCAATGAGCTATTTTTACAAAATAAAAATATTGCATCATTAGCAAAGTTCGTTTACAAAAGTAATGATTTGCCAGTGAATAGGAATACTAATGTAACGTATTTTAGAAGTGGTGAAGAAAAGTATAAAGCGCTAATTGAAAAGCTAGAAGAAGCTCAGGACTTCATTTTTATGGAGTACTTTATTATTGGTCGTGGTAAAGTGTGGGATTCTATTTTAAGAGTTTTAGAAAAGAAAGTTCAGCAGGGTGTAGAAGTTCGCGTTATGTATGACGGAATTTGTTCATTCTCAAAACTTGATATCGGATATTATAAGAAACTACAGAAGAAAGGTATCAAGTCAAAGCCTTTTGCGCCAGCTAGACCATTTATCACAACTAACCAAAACAACAGAGATCATAGAAAGATTTTAGTAGTAGATGGTAAGGTTGCTTTCACTGGTGGTATTAACTTATCTGATGAGTATATGAACGTGGTAGAACACTACGGTTATTGGAAAGATACAGCAGTGATGGTGGAAGGCGATGCCGCCAAAAGTTTCACATTGTTATTCCTTAATATGTGGAATGTATCCGAAAATACTATTAGTAGTTTTGATAGATATCTAAATGTTGATATTCCGCCAGTCTATTCGGACAACGGATATGTAATGGCGTATGCAGACAATCCATTCAATCATTATCAAGTTGGACATTCTGTATATTTGGACATCATTAACAATGCGACAAGATATGTGCATATTATTACACCATATTTGGTTTTGGATAATATTATGCTCAATGCACTTAAGTTCGCCGCCAAAAGAGGCGTGGATGTAAAAATCATTATGCCAGGTATTCCAGATAAAAAGTATGCGTATTGTTTGGCGAGAACTTATTATAAAGAATTAATTAGATGGGGAGTAGAAATTTATGAGTACGCACCAGGATTTACACATGCCAAGTCCTTTGTGGCGGACGATGAAGTAGCCACTTGCGGTACTTATAATTTGGACTACAGAAGCTTATATTTGCATTTTGAAAATGGCTGTTTTATGTATAAATGTAGTTGTATAAAAGATATGGAAAAGGATTTCCAAGAGACTATGGAACAGTCTAGCAAAGTTACTTTGATGGGCTGCAAGAACAGACCGTTGTACTATAAAGCGATAGGAAAAGTGATGAGACTTATCGCTCCAATGCTATAAAAGATTTAACCCCCATTCCCTTAGAAAATGGGGGTTTTTAATTGTTTGGCTAACTTGTAAATGGATGTTTGTTTTGTTATAATTTACACTTGAATGCACAGTAAGGAGATTATTATGAATACATACGAAGAATTAAAAGCAAGAGGACTTATTGCTCAGGTTACAGACGAGCAAAAGGTTGCAGATTTAATAAATAAAGGTGAAGCTACTTTTTATATTGGATTTGACCCTACAGCAGACAGTTTGCATGTAGGTCACTTTATGGCGCTTTGCCTTATGAAAAGACTTCAAATGGCTGGAAATAAGCCTATAGCGCTTATCGGTGGTGGTACAGCAATGGTTGGAGATCCTACTGGAAAGACTGATATGCGTCAAATGATGACAAAAGAGACTATTGATCATAACGTAGAAGCATTTAAGAAACAAATGAGCAGATTTATCGATTTTGAAGATGATAAAGCTCTTTTGGTGAATAATGCAGAATGGCTACTTGATTTAAATTATGTTGATTTTATAAGAGAAATTGGTCCACATTTCTCTGTTAATACAATGCTTAGAGCTGAGTGTTATAAGCAGAGAATGGAAAAAGGACTAAGTTTTTTAGAGTTTAACTACATGATTATGCAAAGTTATGACTTTTATAAATTATTCCAGGATTACGGTTGTAATTTACAGTTTGGTGGAGATGATCAGTGGAGTAATATGCTTGGTGGTACTGAGCTTATTAGAAGAAAATTAGGTGAAGATGCATCAGCTATGACTATTACTTTGCTTCTAAATTCAGAAGGAAATAAGATGGGCAAAACTGTTTCAGGTGCCGTTTGGCTTGATCCTGAAAAGACTTCTCCATACGATTTCTATCAGTACTGGAGAAATGTTGATGATGCTGATGTAATCAAATGCTTGAAGATGTTAACATTCCTACCTCTAGAGGAAATCGAGAAGATGGAATCTTGGGAAGGTAGTGAACTTAATAAAGCCAAAGAGATTTTGGCGTACGAGCTTACAAACTTAGTACATGGTGAAGAGGAAGCCAAAAAAGCTGATGCCGCCGCCAAGGCTATGTTTGAAAATGGTGGTGTGTCTGGTGACATTCCAACTACTACATATCCAAAAGCAGAACTTGACGAAGGAATAGATATTCTTACTCTTTTGGTCGATGCAGAACTTGCTAAATCAAGAGGTGAAGGCAGAAGACTAGTTCAGCAAAATGGTGTGTCAGTAAATGGAGAAAAGGTTACAGAGATAGATGCCACATTTACTACAGATGATTACAACGAAGATGGAGTTATTCTTATTAAGAAGGGTAAGAAAGTATTCCATCAGATAAAAGCAGATTAATATATTGGAGTTTATTATGAAAAAATATGGTCTAAATGAATTAAGACAAATGTTTTTGGATTTCTTCAAGTCTAAGAACCATTTAGTAGTAAAGAGTTATTCTCTAGTTCCAGAGAATGATAACAGTTTGCTACTTATAAATGCTGGTATGGCACCTCTTAAGCCTTACTTTACAGGTAAAGAGATTCCACCTAACACAAGAATGGCATCATGCCAGAAATGTATCAGAACTGGTGATATTGAAAACATCGGTATTACTGACAGACATGGTACTTTCTTTGAGATGCTTGGAAACTTTTCTTTTGGTGATTACTTTAAGACTGAAGCTATCCATTGGTGTTGGGAGTTCTTGACTGAAGTGGTTGGATTTGATCCAGACAGACTTTATCCATCAGTTTATGTGGAAGATGATGAAGCGTTTGCTATTTGGAGAGACGAAATAGGCATCTCTGAAGATAGGATTTTTAAATTTAATAAAGAAGACAACTTCTGGGAGCATGGCGCAGGTCCATGCGGTCCTTGTTCTGAAGTTTATTATGATCGTGGTGAGAAGTATAGTTGTGGAAAGCCTGACTGTACTGTAGGTTGTGACTGCGACAGATACATTGAAGTGTGGAACAATGTGTTTACACAGTTTGAAGGTGATGGTAATGGAAATTATACACCGCTTGACTTTAAGAACATTGATACAGGAATGGGTCTAGAAAGACTTGCTACAGCTGTTCAGGATGTTGAATCTATTTTTGACGTAGATACAATTAGAGCAATCAGAGAGCATGTATCAAAGATTTCTGGAAAAGACTATAAAGAAAAACACGAGTGGGATGTTTCAATCAGAATTATTACAGACCACATTCGTTCAGCTACATTTATGATTTCTGATGGTATTATTCCATCAAACGAAGGTAGAGGTTATGTATTAAGGCGTCTTATCAGACGTGCTTGTCGTCATGCTAAGTTACTTGGAATAAATGAAGAGTTTTTGATTCCTTTGGCTGAGACAGTTATTAAGTCTTCTAAAGTTGGTTATCCAGAACTAGAAGATAAGAAGAGCATGATCTTTAACGTTCTAAAAGAAGAAGAGTCTAAGTTTAATAAAACTATTGATACAGGACTTCAAAAGCTTAATGAACTTTGCGATAAGATTGAAAGAAATAAGAAAGATACAGTCCGCGGCAAAGATGCATTTATGCTTTACGATACTTATGGATTCCCGCTAGAGCTTACAATTGAGATAGTGGAAGAAATGGGATACAAAGTAGATATCGATGGCTTTAACGAAGCTATGGAAGTTCAAAGAGAAACTGCAAGACAGGCTAGAAAAGAAACTAACTATATGGGAGCAGACGCTACTGTATATGAAAAGTTAGATACTTCTTTGTCTTCGAAGTTTGTGGGATATGAACTTCTAGAAAATGAATCTAAAGTGACAGCTCTTACTTCAGAGACCGACGTGGAATATGAATTAGCTGAAGGCGAAGTGGGAACTGTAGTGGTAGAAGAGACTCCTTTCTATGCTACTATGGGTGGTCAAAAAGGTGATACAGGTGTAATCACAACTGAAAAAGGCGAGTTTGAAGTAACTGAAGCTATTAAATTACCAGGTGATAAAACAGGTCACGTGGGTAAAGTGGTTTCAGGAACTATCAAAGTGGGTGATTATGCAAAACTTAAAGTAGATGAAATCAACAGAAATTCTACAGCCAAGAACCACAGTGCTACGCACTTACTTCAGAAAGCACTTAAACTTATTTTAGGTGATCATGTAGAACAAGCTGGTTCTTATGTAGATGGCAATAGACTACGTTTCGACTTTAACCATTATCAGGCAATGACTCCAGAAGAGATTGCTAAGGTTGAAAATATTGTAAACGAAGAAATTGTAAGAGGACTAGATGTTATCACTTCTGAGATGAGCATGGAAGAAGCAAAAGAGACTGGCGCTACAGCTTTGTTTGGTGAAAAGTATGGCGCTACAGTTCGTGTTGTTTCTATGGGTGATTTTTCAATTGAGCTTTGTGGTGGTACACATGTTCCTAACACTAATATCATTTCTTCGTTTAAGATAGTATCAGAAACAGGTATTGCTTCAGGCGTTAGAAGAATAGAAGCGCTAACATCTACAGGTCTTATGGATTACTACAAAGACCTTGAGAATACTCTTAACGAGGCAGCTAAAGCTGCAAAGACTACTACTAATGATTTGGTAGCTAAGATTGCATCAATGAATGATGAAATCAAGCAAGTTGAGAGTGAGAATGAAAAGTTGAAAGCTAAGATGGCTTCAGATTCATTGGGAGATGCTTTATCTGATGTGGTTGAAGTATCTGGTGTTAAACTACTTGCTAAGAAGTTAGAAAACATAGATATGAATGAACTAAGAAACTTGAGCGATTCACTTAAAGAACAATTGGGCGAAGGCGTGGTAGTTTTAGTTTCATCAATGGCAGATAAAGCTAATATGGTAATCACTGCTACAGATGGCGCAATCGATAAAGGAGCGCACGCAGGAAATATGATTAAAGAACTTGCTAGCCTAATAGGTGGAGGCGGTGGAGGCCGTCCAAATATGGCTCAAGCAGGTGGTAAGAACCCAGCAGGTGCTGATGATGTGGTTTCTAAAGCATCTGAGGTATTGGCAGATCAGATCAAATAGATTTTATACTGTGTGAGAGTCACAGTTAAAAAATATAATTAAATATAGGAGGAACAAATATGATTTTAACAACAGCTTATGAAGTACCAGGAAAAGATTATGAAATAATCGCATTAGTTAATGGTAACACTGTTCAGTCAAAGAACGCATTGAAAGATATCGGTGCTGGTTTGAAGAGTATCGTGGGTGGAGAACTTGGTTCTTACAAGAAAATGATCTCAGAAGCTAGAGAAACTGTTACTGAGAGAATGACTCAGATGGCTGAAGAGTTGGGTGCAGATGCTATCATTGGAGTTCGTTATGGTTCATCTAGTATTATGGAAGGTGCATCAGAACTTTTCGCATATGGTACTGCAGTAAAATTTAAATAAAAAATGATTAAGGGTGGCTTATAGCCACCCTTTTTATGTTATAATTAATCTAGTAATTATTAAAAATTGTGCGGAGGTAGTGAAATGAAAAGAATTATAGCTTTAGTATTATCATTAGCATTAACAATTTCTGGTTTGTATTTAGTACCTGTTAAGGCTGCTGATAAAACATTAACATTAGGCACCAAATACAGTGGTAAGTTGAGTTCATATGGATCAGATACATATACATTTACTATGACATCTAGTTCAAATGTTCAAGTACTTGTAGGAAGTGATAATGAACAACTATGGACATTGAGAAGCACGGATTATAGTGTGTCTTTTTCCACTCAGACAGCACCATCTAATGTAGGTTGTTATTTGCCTAAAGGAAAAACATATGAATTAACAATTAAGTATAGTGGAAATTATACACTCCAAGTGAATAAGATTTCCGGGGATAAAATAACTTCAAAAGGAAAGAAAGTTGTTATCAAGAGTGCTGATTCTAAAAGCATAGGTTTTACATTTTCTGGAATAGCTGATTACGCTAGAGATAATTTAAAAATTAAAAGTTCTGTTCCAAAAGTTGCAACAGCAGCATTTTCAGTAAATGGTAATAATTCTGGAACGGTAACTATTTATCCGAAATATATTGGAAAAACCATTATATCACTTAGTATGGTTGGTGGTAACACAATCAAGTATACAGTTCATTGCACAAATGGACACTGGTATGTTGCTAAAGGATCAAAAGCAAAAGCTCCAAAACCTAAGGGAGTTAAGAAGATAAAATGGTCAAGTAGCAAGAAAAAAAGAATTAAGATTAAGAAAAAATCAGGAAGAATCAAGGCTAAGAAAGGTGGCAGATGCACCTTGATTGCGAAGGCTGGCGGATTCAAATATAAGATTAGAGTTTATGTAACTGATTTTAAAAAACTAGCAAAAAGAACATACCGTGAAATCAAAGATGTGGTAAACAATCCTGATAAACTAAAACTTTATAATATTTATAAAGGTTATTACAAAATGAATGGTCATAAGGTTCCTGTTGTATACTTTGATTATGCAAGCACAAACAGTTATGGAGCTTATGTTAGAAACAAGATCATGGCTGCTTATGACGATGTTGGAACATGGAGATGTTGGTATGTTTCTAATGCTAATAACATAATTAAGAAGAAGAGAATAAAAGCAAAAACAGTAAAGAAAAAATAGAGCTGATTGTTAAATATAATTATAAAATAACCCCCAGTAAAATTGTTTTATTGAGGGTTATTTTTTTCTTGACGAGTATAGATAATATGATATAATAACTCTTGTGTTTTTACACAATACCTACAGTTTTAGGAATCTAAAATTGAAGGGAGGGTAGAAGAAATGTCAACAGTTATAGTTAAAGATGGAGAATCAATTGATAGCGCTTTAAGACGTTTTAAGAGAAACGTGGCTAAGGCTGGTATCCAGCAGGAGATTCGTAAACGTGAGCACTATGAGAAACCTAGTGTTAAGCGTAAAAAGAAATCAGAAGCAGCTAGAAAGCGCAAATTCTAATAAAAAAAGCAGAAATATTCATTATTTCTGCTTTTTTAATGCCTAAAAACACCCTTTTTGCACAATTTATAGTGTTTTTGACTATAAAAAACTACAAAATGTTGTATTTTATGGTAAAATACTAATAGAAATATAAAGGTGGGTTTATATGAGCGAAATTGAAAGTATTATGGAAATACCTTCCAATCATGCTAGAAACGTTTTTGGCCAGTATGATGCTTATATTAAAAAGATCGAGAAGACTTTACATGTTTCTATAATAGTTAGAGATGGCAATGTAAAGATTGTTGGTAGTGATGTAGCA
The DNA here is from genome assembly GCA_017965495.1 of Eubacterium sp. Lineage (GTDB taxonomy): Bacteria > Bacillota > Clostridia > Lachnospirales > Lachnospiraceae > Eubacterium_G. Next base: position 28,415 of record JAGCPW010000033.1, read on the forward strand.
GCTAAGCGAGCTAAAAGCGTGTTTAACCAACTAATTGAATTATCAAAGCGTGGTAATGATATTACAGAACAAAATGTCGACTACGCTTTATCTTTATGTTTTGAAGACAAAGAAGAGTCTATAGTGGAATTAGATGACACTGTTATTTGCAGAACTTCTATGGGTAAGCCTGTCAAACCAAAGACTCTGGGTCAAAAGAAGTATGTTGACCTAATCAGAGATAAAATGATCGTTTTTGGTATTGGCCCTGCCGGTACAGGTAAAACATATCTTGCGATGGCTATGGCTATAGCTGCTCTTAAAAATAATGAAGTAACAAAGATTATTCTTACTCGTCCAGCTATTGAAGCTGGTGAAAACCTAGGTTTCTTACCTGGTGATTTGCAAGAAAAAGTAGATCCATACTTACGTCCTTTGTATGATGCTTTGTATCAGATTATGGGTGCAGATAGTTTTCTTGCAAATTTCGAAAAAGGAATAATTGAGGTGGCACCTCTTGCGTATATGAGAGGTAGAACTTTGGACAATGCTTTTATCATTTTGGATGAGGCGCAAAATACCACACCTGCTCAGATTAAGATGTTCTTAACTCGTATTGGTTTTGGTTCAAAAGTAATAGTTACAGGTGATAGAACTCAAAAAGACTTGCCTAAGGATGCTGTATCGGGATTAGATATTGCACTAAGGGTTTTGAAAGACGTGGATGATATAGGTGTTATGTGTCTAGATAATAATGACGTAATTAGACATCCACTTGTTCAAAAGATTGTTATAGCTTACGAAGAGTACGACAAAAAGATGGCAGAGAGAAAGAAAAAGAAAAAATAATCTAATCTAGATTTAATATTTATGATTTATATTGATAACAAATACAAAAACAATATAGAAATTGATTATGAAGATATTGCTTTCAAAGTGATAGAGGAAGTAGAGAATTTTGTCGGCTGCCCTTATGATTGTGAAGTTAATCTTTTGATTACAGATAATGATGAGATTAAAACTTTAAACAAAGAGGCGAGAGATATAGATTCTCCCACAGATGTTTTGTCGTTTCCGGCACTAGAATATGATAAACCGGCTGATTTTTCCAAGGTTGAGGACAATGATTTTAACTTTAATCCGGAATCAGGTGAGCTAGTGCTAGGAGATATTATTATTTCCTACGACAAAGTAATTGAGCAGGCCAAAGAATATAATCATTCAGAAACAAGGGAATTTGCATTTTTAGTTGCTCATAGCATGTTACATTTATTTGGCTACGACCATATGAATGATGAAGAAAGAAAATCTATGGAAACGGACCAGGAATCCATTTTAAATAATTTAAATTATAGGAGGGATTAGAGACATGAAAGTCAAAATAATCACTGCAATCTTATCAGTAGTATTGGTGGCAGGTGCTGGAACAGCTGTGTTCTTTTATTTGAATCAGAAGCAGCCATCACCTAAGAAAGAAGTGGTTGAAACTACTACTGTGGATCCATATGCTGGAATGGCAAGAAGTTTCTTGACAGGAGAGTATATTAAAGAAAAGGATGCCAAGAGAAGACCATATGCTGTTATGATAAACAATATTCAGGATGCTATTCCACAATCTGGTATTAGCAAAGCGTCTATTATTTATGAATCACCTGTAGAAGGTAGCATAACAAGAATGATGGCTCTGTTTGAAAAACCAGAAAAAGTGAATAAAGCAACACCTGATAAAAATGGCAAAATTGGTTCGGTAAGAAGCTGTAGAATCTACTTTGCTTATATGGCCAATGAGTGGGATTCAATTTATTGTCACTTTGGTCAATCTAAATACGCTAAGAGATTCTTAAAGTCAGGTAAGCTAGATGTTATCAATTCTTGGAAGGGACAAAATGCTTATTACAGAACAAGTGATAAGCCAGCTCCTCATAACTGTTATGCAGATGGCAAGAAACTAACTCAGCAGAGAAAGAAATTGAAATACAGAAAGAATCATAAGGAATCTTATGGTGGACATTTCAATTTTGCTGATATTGATAAACCATTCGAGATAACAGATCCTAATGCAAAAGATGCTTCTAAGAAAGTGGTTGTTGGATATAACTATAATAATGCTACATACAAGTATAATGCAGACAAAAAGAAATATTATAGATATCAGTATGGTTCAAAACATATAGATGTTGCAAATCATAATAAACAACTTTCATGTACTAACATCATTATTCAATATGTAAATACAGTTCTTTATCCTGACGGAAAGAGTTTGAAGATGACTCAGAAAGGTGATGGAAAAGGCTGGTACATTACTAGAGGTAAAGCTATTAAGATTAAATGGCATAAAGATAAACAAAAATCTGGTATGACTAAATACTACGATGAAAACGGTAATGAGATTACACTTAACACTGGTAAGACATTCATCCAGATAGTTCAGAAAGAAGACAAAGGCAGAACAAAGTTTAAAGGCGAAAAGAAAAAAGAAGCTGAAACTACTAAGAAACTATAAGCTAAGAGGTTTATAAATGTCACAAAGCAAACGTTTTAACAAAAACAGTTTTGTGATACAAGGTAGCATATTAGCAATCGCAGGTATTCTTGTTAGAGTGATAGGTTTAATATACCGAATTCCTCTAACAAGAATTCTTGGTGATGAGGGTAATGGATATTACTCCACAGCGTTTGATATTTACAATGTTTTATTATTGTTATCATCGCAAAGTATGCCACTTGCCGTATCAAAAATTGTTTCGGAAAAACTAGAAAAGAAAGAATACAAGAACGCCAATAGAGTGTTTAAAGGTTCATTAATCTTTGCTCTAATACTTGGCGTTGTTGTTGGGTTATTCGCATTTTTTGGAGCGGACTGGTTAGCATCATCCGTTTATAAGAGCGCGCCATCAGCCCTTGCTTTAAAAGTTTTAGCACCTACACTTACAGTAGTTTGTGTGCTTGGTGTGTTTAGAGGTTATTTCCAGGGAATGGGCAATATGGTTCCAACAGCCATATCCCAAATCTTTGAACAAATCGTTAATGCTTTTGTGAGCGTATTTGCAGCAATGGAATTATCCATAGTTGGTATCACTGTTTATAAGGCAGTACATACGGCTCCGCCAAAATCTGATACGGCAGCTTATGCACAGTATGTGAAAGGACTGGCCACGTCCAAAGCTTCATATGGAGCTGAGGGTGGAACTATGGGTACTTTGTTTGGTGCTATAGCAGCCCTTATAATTATTGCTATAATTCTTTGGCGTAAAAATAAACAGTTTAAAGTACAGATACAATCTGATACTACAAGCACTTTAGATAAATATCCTAAGATTACTAAGATTCTAACATTTACTATTTTGCCAGTGCTATTAAGCACAACAATTTACAATATTAGTAACTTGTTAGATAACCCGATCTTCCAAAATATAATGCACAAGTTCTTCCATATGAGTACAAGTGCAAGAGCACAAGATTGGGGAATATATAGTGCTAAGTATAGACTTCTTACAACAATGCCTATTGCTATAGCGGCTGCCTTATCTACGGCTATGGTTCCGTCGTTAGTTAGATCATATGTAGCAAAGAATAAAGGCGAGTTAACTAACAAGGTTAATCAAGCATTTAAGTTTTCTATGATGATTGCATTCCCTTGTGGTGTTGGTTTATCAGTGCTTGGTTTGCCAATTAACAAATTGTTATTTGGCGTAGCAAAGGGAACAGGAAACGAGATAGCTATAATGATGCTTTTTAGTGTTTTGACAGTAGTAGCATTTTCATTATCAACTATCAGTAATGCAATCTTACAAGGAATTGATCATTTGAGTATTCCAATTAAGAACTCAGCCATTTCTCTTGGAGTTCATTTGATTTTACTTCCTATTTTCTTAATAGTATTCAAACTTGGAATATATGGTGTAGTTATAGGTGATATAACATTTGCTGCACTAGTATGTGTTTTAAATGCTTTCTCTATAAAGAAATATATGGACTATAAACATGATTTCAAAGCAATATTTATTAAACCATTTATTTCTGCTTTGGTTATGGGGGCATTTGCATATGGTTCATATTTATTATTATCAAGGTTTACAAACAATATTGTTTCAACCATCATTGCTATTGTGATAGCCGTAATTGTATACGGCATATTGCTTATTAGAATAAAGGGTATTTCAGAAGAAGAGATTTTAGACTTGCCAAAGGGTGCTTCGTTAGTGAAGCTACTTAAGAAAATCAAGTTAATATAAAGTCAAAAAATATGTGCTATTGCAGCATGTATTTTTTGCTATTTAAGGATATACGTTTAGGAGTTTATTATGAATGTGATTGTAATTGGAGCAGGAGCTTCAGGATTAGTAGCATCAATTATTGCTAGAGAAAAAGGCGATGATGTTACGCTTCTAGAAAAAGAAAATAAAGTTGGAAGAAAACTTCTAATGACAGGTAACGGTCATTGTAATATGGCGCATACTGGTATTACACCAAGTGACTATTACGATGATTCGTCTGATGATTCAATCTTTGTATCGGAAGTATTAAATAGTTTTTCTTTTGAGGACTTCACTGATTTCTTCAAAAGAATAGGAGTGATCACTAAAAATGAGGATGGTTATATTTATCCAGCAAGTATGCAAGCAACCACTGTCGTTAATGCTCTTAGAAATCATGCTGAAACTATTGGCGTTAAAATCAAAACAAATAACGAAGTAAAGAATATAGAATATAGAGATGAAATCTATTTTGTTGACTGCGGATACGTTTATGAGTGCGAGAAGTTGATTGTGGCATCTGGTGGATTGTCATATACCAATATTGATTCTCCTAAAAATGTTTTAGCATCACTTGAAAAACTAAATCTTGATATTAGAGACCCGGAACCTGCACTTACTGCTTTAATATCAGATTCTAACATTACAAAAGCAAGTGGTGTGAGAGTGAATGCTAAGATTAGTTTATTTAACAATGACCAATGTATTATTAAAGAGTATGGTCAAATTCAAATAACTGATTATGGTATTTCAGGAATTCCAGTATTTAATATTTCAAGATTTGCTAATACTGGAAATGAAGTTCATATAGATTTTGTAAATGACACCGACAAAGAAGACCTAATAAATGATTTAAATGTTTTGTTATCAACAAATAATTTAAGCATTTACAATCTGTTATGTGGCTTACTTAATGATAAGATAGCTTCGCTTATTGTGGATGAACTTGGAGTGGAAAAAGAAGCAGATGTTACTTCTGATATTTTAGAAAGAGCAGTAAGTTTGATTAAGGATTACGTAGTTACTATTACCGGTAAAAGAGATTTTGACTTTGCTCAAGTAACTAAGGGTGGAGTTTCTACTAAATGCATAGCTCCTAATACAATGAAAGTTATAGGACATGATAATTTATATCTCTGCGGAGAATTGATAGATGTGGATAGTAAATGTGGTGGATACAATCTTTACTTTGCATGGGCCACAGGTTTTATAGCAGGAAAGAATTAATGAGTTATATAAAAGTAAGCAATATAAAACTTAATATTGATTCCACTAATGAAGATGCTATAAAACTAGCTCTTGAAAAAGTTGGGCTAAAGGAAGCAGATGATATCGAAATTGTTAAACTATCAATTGATGCTAGAAAGAAACCTGACATAAAGAAGATTTATACCGTCGGATTTTCTACAGATAAAAATATAAAAGCCAAAGATAATGTTTTGGTAATGGATGAAAAGCCATCATATAAATATGAGATTACAGGAGATCGAGTATTAGACAAAAGAACAGTGGTGATAGGTTTTGGACCAGCTGGTATGTTTGCTTCATATCTCCTTGCTATTAATGGATACAAACCGATAATAATTGAACGCGGCGGAAAAGTAGAAGACAGAGTGAAATCTGTTGAAAAGTTTTGGGATACTAATGAATTAGATCCCGAATCCAATGTTCAGTTTGGAGAAGGTGGAGCTGGTACTTTTTCTGATGGAAAACTAAACACTGGAAATAAAGATAAGTTTAATAGAATTAAATTTGTTTTAGATACATTTGTAAATTTTGGAGCAGATGAAAAAATTAAATATGACTTCAAACCACATATTGGAACTGATGTACTTACCAAACTTGTTAAGAATATGAGAGAAGAAATCATATTAAATGGCGGAGAATTTTATTTTGACACTAAAGTTGTTGATATTAAAAACGATGGTTTAGTTAAAGTAAAAACTGATGATAAAGAATTTGAGACTGATCTTGCCATTCTTGCAATAGGTAATGCAGCTAGAGATACTTTTAAGATGCTAATAGATAATGGGTTTGATTTAGAGTCTAAACCATTTGCCGTAGGCGTTAGAATTGAGCATAAACAAAAAGATATAAACTTAAATCAATATGGTTTTGAAGATAACAGATTAGGAGCTGCTCCGTATAAATTTGTCTATCACACAAATTCTGGAAGAAGTGTTTATTCTTTCTGTATGTGTCCAGGTGGCTATGTGGTCAACTCCACATCTGAAAATGGAAGAGTGGTAGTCAATGGAATGAGTTATAGTGGACGAGATGGAGAGAATGCAAACAGTGCTATAGTATGCTCAGTTAATTCTGATGATTTTGGAACAAATGACGCACTTTGTGGTATGGATTTTCAAATGTCTATTGAGAGAAATGCAAATAAAGAAGGCGAAGGGAAAATCCCTGTACAAAAACTAATTGACTTTAAAAATAATGTGGAGACTACAGAACTTGGAAGCATAACACCAAACATAAAAGGTGCATACAAGTTAGGAAATCTAACAAATGTTTTGCCACCACATATTTGCAAAGAATTGATTGAATCAATTGATCACTTTGGCGAAATAATAGATGGATTTAACGATGATGATGTGGTTTTATCTGGAGTTGAAAGTAGAACATCATCTCCAGTCAGAATTATTAGAGACGATAACTTCGAATCAAACATTAAAGGAGTTTATCCTATTGGAGAAGGCGCGGGTTACGCCGGAGGTATAGTTTCATCAGCTGTGGATGGAATTAAACTATTTGAGAAAATAATAGCCAAATATAAGCCGAATTAGGGCTCTATGGCTAATGACATCAGACTTAAAATATAGTAAAATATACTATTGAGAAACACACGGGAGAATGTTATGAATATTCGATTTCTAGCACAATTTGAATACTTTAACGCGGTTCATTTGAAGGACGATATTATACTCGAAAAAGAGTATGAAGCAGGTCCTTTTGAGAACATACCTAAGGTGCGTTATTACTTATATTTTCTTGAGGAAAATGTAAGAAAAGAAGTTGCTCCACATTCAGATAAAGTGGATATTTTTGAGATTACAAATTGTGTTCACCATTCTGATTTTATTTATTTTACAGAGTACGATAAAGATGTGGATGGTGGATATGTTTTTAATATAATTAGATACAATATCACAGACCATACTTTTGGTAAGATTATTACACTTAGAGATGATATTAATCTTTATCCAAATCATAAACAGATTAAAATATTTGTTTTGGATGATCAAAACTTGATTATTCAGAGAGCTTTGCCGAAGGTATCTGAAACTGATCCTGATAAGTATGGATTTCATAAATTTTCACAAATTGTATTTAACTTTGTGAAAAACAAACAGATTGTGATTCATAATCAAAACTTAGTTGATAATGGAATTGATTACATTATTCCTTATAGTGAGAATGACTGTATTATGAAGACTGGTTATCCAGTGTTTGATCAAGGTGTGGTCTCTGAGGAAGACGCAGCTGTAGAGTCTATTGTTTCATTAAACATCCAACAGTTTTTGAGTGACTTGCAGCTTGAACAACAAAATGTTGTTTATAACAATATAGACCAAAGTTTCTTTGATTCAACCATTGGTAAAGCGAAGATTCAAGGTGAATATTTGATTTACTCTAAGTACAATCATGACGATGATGAAGAGAGTACTATATTCTACAATTTAGAGACAAAAGAAACATATACATGTGTAAACAAAACTTCTCATAAGCACTCACTTATTAATTACGCAACAGTGATTGATAATGTGCCTTATATGCTTATGAAAAAATCTTATGGCACTGAGTTTTTGAATCTTATGACTGATGAGATTGAAAATACTTATCCGCCTGAATACAACATTGAATACATTAACAACACTACAGTAGTTGCTTCGTTCAAAGAAAAAAATATTTGGAACAAGGAAAAAACAGGTGTTGCCATTATAAAATATCCTGGAAAGAAAGTAGTTTTACAAGAGAACGGAATCTATATTGGTGCAATTGCATCTAATGATGAAACTACTTATATCTTCCTAGAGTAAGGAGAACATATGGATAAAGAGACTTTAAGAAAAGCGGTTATTAAAGAAAGACTTGAGTTGACTAATCAGGAGATTTTGACGAAGAGCAGAATTATTTGTCAAAAGATTATTAATACTCCTGAATACAAGAGTGCGAAAGTAGTTTATATGTACTATGCAGTCAACAACGAAGTATCACTTCGAATGATTTATGATGACTGCAGGAAGAATAATAAAATTATGGCCTTTCCAAAGGTTGTTGGAGATAAGATTAAGTTTTGTGTGGCAGAATCTGAAGATGATTTTGAAATTGGAAAGTTTAGTATTCCTGAGCCAAAGTCCAATGAAGAAGCACCAGCTCCAGATATCATCTTGGTTCCTGGTGTAGCATTTTCACAAGACTGTATGAGAATAGGATATGGCGGAGGATTTTATGATAAATACTTATCAGAAGTTCCTGTCCATTCATTGGGAGTATGTTACTCGTTCCAAGTACTAGAAAGCATTCCAACCACTTCTCATGATGAAAGGCTAGATGAAATAGTTTTTGACGATTAGAGGTTTTATGGAGTTTCAAACTGAAGAAGAGAAACAATTATTTTACATTGATAAATGTAGAGAAATAATTAAACAAAAAGAGAATAAACTTGGAAGAAAACTAACAGCGTGTGTCGTCACATTTGGATGCCAAATGAACTTTAAAGATTCAGAGAAATTAGTTGGTATCTTGACTGAAATGGGTTACGAGGAGACTGATGACGAACATGCTGATTTAGTTTTATATAACACATGTACTGTAAGAGAAAATGCCAACTTTAAGATTTATGGGAGGCTAGGATATCTTTCTAAGATTAAAGAAAAGAATCCTGAGATGATAGTCGGACTTTGCGGCTGTATGATGCAGGAGAAGCATGTTGTTGATAAGTTAAATAAAAGTTATAAATTTATAGATTTAATCTTTGGTACACACAACTTATATAACTTTGCAGAACTTATGTATGAAAGATTGAGCGAAGATCATAAGGTGGAAGAGATATTAGAAGGCACTGATAAGATAGTGGAAGATCTTCCAACTGTAAGAAAGTATTCTTTCAAGTCTGGTGTTAACATTATGTTTGGCTGTAATAACTTTTGCAGCTACTGCATAGTTCCTTATGTAAGAGGAAGAGAACGTAGCAGAAAGCCAGAAGACATCATTGAGGAGATTAAAAGACTTGTGGATGATGGTGTGGTTGAGATAATGCTTCTTGGTCAAAATGTTAATTCTTATGGTAAGACATTAGATAAACCAATCTCATTTGCTGAATTATTAAGACAAGTCACTAAAATTGATGGTCTTAAGAGGATTAGATTTATGACATCTCATCCAAAAGATTTGTCTGATGAACTTATTGAAGTGATGCATTCATCTGACAAGATTTGTAAGCAGTTCCATTTACCTTTGCAATCAGGTAGTGATCGAATCTTAAAGGAGATGAATAGACATTACACAAAGGATGGATATTTAGAACTAGTTGAGAAATTGAGAAAGTCAGTTCCTGATATTGGTTTGTCTACAGATATCATTGTTGGTTTTCCTGGAGAGACTGAAGAAGATTTCCAAGATACATTAGAAGTTATAGAAAAATCTAGATTTGATTCTGTATTTACTTTTATCTATTCTAAGCGAACAGGAACTCCAGCGGCAGAAATGCCAGATCAAGTAGAAGAGTCTATAATTAAAGATAGATTTAATAGATTACTTAAAGTTGTTAATCAGATATCAAATGAAAAGATTGATGAAAAGCTTGGCAACATTGAAGAAGTGTTGATTGAAGAGAAGAATGAGCGACTAGATAATTATGTTTCAGGAAGACTAAGTAATAATACAGTGGTTCATGTGCCAGGTGATGATACTTTAATTGGTACATTACAAAAAGTAAAATTAAACGAAGCCAAAGGCTTTTATTATATGGGAGAATTAGTAAATTGAGTTTACCAAAACTTATGCAGGATGTTTGGGACAATCAGTTAGATTCCTTAACACCAATGATGAAATCATATCTAGAAATCAAACAAGAACACAGTGATTGCATTGTGTTCTTTAGACTGGGCGATTTTTATGAAATGTTTTTTGATGATGCACTTACTGGTTCAAAAGAAATGGAAATTACTTTGACTGGAAAGAACTGCGGACTAGATGAGCGCGCTCCAATGTGTGGAGTTCCACATCATGCAGTTGATTCGTATATCAACAAATTAGTTTCTAAAGGTTATAAAGTTTGCATTGTTGAACAAACTGAAGATCCAGCCCAAGCCAAAGGTTTGGTAAAAAGAGAAGTAGTTAGAATAGTAACACCAGGTACCAATTTAGATTCCGCATCACTCGATGAGGGTAAGAACAATTACATTATGTCTATTGTTTATATTGGTGACATGTATGGTGTTTCTATTTGTGATGTAACTACAGGTGATTACTATGTGACTGAAGCTAGTTCTGAGCGAGATGTATTAGATGAGATTTATACATTTATGCCAACTGAGATTGTTTGCAATGCTGCATTTCTAGCACAAGGTATGAATCCATTTAACATAGATGAACTTAAAAATAGAATGAATGTTTCAATCTTTGAATTGGAAGATTGGTACTTTGACGAAGATACATGTAATAACACTTTGAAAGATCATTTCAAAGTTTCATCTTTAAGTGGTTTAGGAATTACAGATTCGAAAGTTTATATATTAGCGGCTGGATCACTTCTTAGATATTTGTTTGAAACTCAAATGACAAGTCTAGAGCATATAACAAATCTTAAGCCTTACACATCTAGCACATTTATGATGCTTGATACATCTACTAGAAGAAACCTTGAGCTTTGTGAGACTATGCGTGATAAACAAAAACGTGGCTCGCTTCTTTGGGTGCTAGATAAGACAAAGACAGCAATGGGCGCAAGAACACTAAGAAGTTATATAGAACAGCCTCTTATTTCTAAAGATGAAATAATAGCAAGACAAGAAGTGATAGAAGAACTTAATAATTCTTTAATTACTAGAGACGAATTAAGAGAATATTTATCACCGATTTATGACTTGGAAAGACTTTTGAGTAAGATTTCTTATAAGTCAGCCAATCCAAGAGATTTGATTGCATTTAAGACTTCACTTGAAATGATTCCACATATCAAAAATGTAATTAAGGATTTTGAGTCTCCATTGTTTAGAGAGATTTTCAACTCACTTGATCCATTAACAGATATTGCCGAGTTAATTGATAAATCAATCAATGATGATCCACCTCTAAGTATTAGAGAAGGTGGAATCATTAAACTTGGTTACAATGATGAAGTAGATAAACTTCGAAATGCCAAAACAGAAGGCAAACAATGGTTAGCAGAACTAGAAGCTAAAGAAAAAGAAGATACAGGAATTACTAAACTTAAAATCAAATACAATAAAGTGTTTGGCTACTACTTGGAAGTTTCAAATTCATTTAAAGATCAAGTTCCAGAGCATTATATTAGAAAACAAACTCTTGCAAACGCAGAGAGATACACTACAGATAAGCTAAAAGAGTTAGAAGATATTATTGTGGGAGCCGAGGATAAATTGTTCTCACTTGAATACAATATATTCTCTGAGATTAGAGATGAGATTTATAATCAAATTTCAAGAATTCAATCTACAGCTAAAGCTATTGCAAAGATAGATGTTTTTGCATCGCTTGCATATGTGGCTGAACGAAATGGTTATGTTAGACCAGAGATAAATGAAGATGGAAAAATTGATATCATCGAGGGAAGACATCCTGTAGTTGAAAAAATGATGGCTGAAAATATGTTTGTCACAAACAACACACACTTAGATGAGGATGACAATAGATTTGCGATTATTACTGGTCCTAATATGGCTGGTAAGTCTACATACATGAGACAAACTGCGCTTATCGTTTTGATGAGTCAAATTGGTTCATTTGTTCCAGCTGCTTCAGCCAATATTTCTATATGCGATAAAATATTTACTCGTGTGGGTGCATCTGATGATTTGGCGAGCGGTCAAAGTACATTTATGGTTGAGATGACTGAGGTTGCTAACATTTTAAGAAA
>JAGCPW010000034.1 GCA_017965495.1 Eubacterium sp.
AAAAATTTTATAGAGCAGATTATTGATAAAGATTTAGAAGAAGGTAGATTTGACCATGTTCAAACTAGATTCCCACCAGAACCAAATGGATATCTTCACATTGGTCATGCAAAATCTATTCTTTTAAACTATGGAATAGCCGAAGAGTATAATGGTAAATTCAATCTTCGTTTTGATGATACAAACCCAGCCAAAGAGGATGAGGAGTTTGTAGATTCTATCAAAAACGATGTTAAATGGCTTGGAGTAGATTGGGAAGATAGATTATTCTATTCATCTAATTACTTTGACCAGATGTATGAAGCTGCAGTTAAACTTATCAAAAAGGGTAAGGCTTATGTATGTGATTTGACTGCCGATGAGATTAGAGAATCTCGTGGTTGGGCTGATGAGCCTGGCAAAGAAAGTCCATACAGAGATAGAACTGTGGAAGAAAACCTTGATTTGTTTGAAAGAATGAAGAACGGTGAGTTTGCCGATGGCGAAAAGGTTCTTCGTGCAAAAATAGATATGGCATCTCCTAATATGAATATGAGAGATCCAGTTATATATCGTGTAGCGCATCTTACACACCATAACACTGGTGATAAGTGGTGCATTTACCCAATGTATGACTTCGCACATCCTATTGAGGATGCTATTGAAGGAATTAGCCATTCAATTTGTACATTAGAGTTTGAAGATCACAGACCTTTGTATGATTGGGTAGTTAATGAGTTAGAATATGACCAACCACCTCGTCAGGTAGAGTTTGCTAAACTTTATCTTACAAATGTGGTTACTGGTAAAAGATATATTAAGCAGTTAGTGGAAGAAGGAATAGTGGACGGATGGGATGATCCAAGACTTGTTTCTATCGCAGCACTTAGACGTAGAGGTTACACACCAGAAGCAATAAAGATGTTTGTTGACCTTTGTGGTGTATCAAAGAGTAACAGTTCTGTGGATTATGCTATGCTTGAGTACTGTATTCGTGAGGACTTAAATCTTAAGAAACCTCGTTATATGGCAGTGCTTGATCCTGTTAAGGTGATTATTGACAATTATCCTGATGATGAAGAGGAATGGTTGGATGCTCCTAACAATGTGAAGAATGAGGAACTCGGTTCTCGTAAGATTCCATTTAGCAAGGAACTTTACATTGAAAGAGCTGACTTTATGGAGGACCCTCCAAAGAAATACTTCAGACTATTCCCTGGAAATGAAGTTAGACTAATGAATGCATACTTTGTTAAGTGTGTTGATTATAAAAAAGATGAGACCGGCAAAGTAACTGAAATTCATGTTACATATGATCCTGAGACAAAGTCAGGTTCCGGATTTACTGGAAGAAAAGTAAAGGGAACTATTCATTGGGTATCAGCTAAACATGCTGTGAAAGCAGAAGCAAGACTATATGAGAATATAGTGGATGAAGAAAAAGGCGTTTACAATGAAGACGGTTCACTTAATTTAAATCCTAATTCACTTGAGGTTCTAGATAACTGTTATATAGAACCTGCATTGGCTGAAGTGGAATCAGAAGATAAATTCCAGTTTATGAGAAATGGATTCTTTGTGGCAGACATGCATGACCATTCAAAAGATAAACCTGTATTTAACAGAATAGTATCATTAAAGAGTTCATTCAAATTACCAAAATAAAGCAATAAAAAAGAACTTCCATAAACGGAAGTTCTTTTTTTAAAAGTTAAAGAATTAAATATCGCTAAGTTCGTCTTCCATAAAGTCAATGCCTTCGTCTTTCTTAACCTTAGGGATATCAACATCCTCAGTAGTAGCAGCTTCTGGCTCACCCTTTGGATTATCGAAATCATCAAAGTCTTCAGTTGAAGGATTAACTTTTTCTTTGACAGCATCTTTAGCGTCAGCTACAGTTTCTTTTACTTTAGCCTTTGCATTTTCAATCTTTTCTTCGCCAATTGCTTCGATCGCTTTATCCTTGGCATCAGATGCTACGCTAGAAGCTCTCATAGCTGTCTCTTTAACTTTACCTTTAGCGTTTTCATAGTTTTCTTTAATCTTTTCAGCTTTTTCTTCGCCAATCTTTTCAGTAACCTGTCCTACAGCTTCATCATATTTATCAATGATTTTATCGGCTACTTGATCAGCAGTCTGCTTTGCTTTTTTAGTATTAAAAGAGATTTTTATTTTATCGCCTGTTTGTTTGTAATCAAAGTATTTCTCATTACTTAAATCTTCAAACACTTCATCATCTTTTCTAGTCTCTCTACGGTTTTTAACATAAAGCACACTACCAACAGTAGCACCCACTACAGCGGCAGTACCAACTAACTTATTAAAAAATCCCATAATAAATCCTCCCAATAATAATCTTAAATTCATTATAATACTTATCGAAAATAAAGAAAAGACTATAATTGTAAAAGTTTTGTGAATTTGTTAATATGTTCTCTATGAAAATTAGAAAGAAAAAAGAAAATATAATAATTGAAGAAGTAAAAGATTTTCTTTTGTCGCAGACTCTTGAGTGCGGTCAATGCTTTAGATTTGAAAAGTTGAGCGATGAGGAGTATGTGGTTGTTGCAAATAATAAATTGCTTCGCATTAAGCAGGAGAAAGACACCCTTACTTTTTATAACACATCAAAAGAAGATGTAGTGGAATTTTGGATTCACTATTTTGACTTGGACCGAGATTACAAGCAAATTAAAAACTTCTTAAGACGTAAAGATGAGAAACTTCGACCTATTATCAAAGATAAATGGGGAATTAGAATTCTAAACCAAGACTTTCACGAGACACTTATTTCTTTTATCATTTCTCAGAACAAACAAATCCCTCATATCAAGCAACTAGTTGAAAACTTGAGCAATACTTATGGGAAGTACCTAGGAACTATTGAAGGCAAGAAGTATTATGCTTTTCCTACTATAAATAAGTTGGGTTCTTTGACGGAGAAACAGTGGCGCGATTTAAAGGTTGGATTTAGGGCTCCGTATTTAATGGATGCATCAGTTATGCTTTCAAAGAGAAGGTTAAAGGTCAACTCATTTTTTGAATATGGAAATCGCATGGATGAAAAATATGCAAGAAGTATTTTGACTAGCATAAAAGGTGTCGGAGACAAAGTAGCCAACTGCGTAATGCTATTTTCGCTTGGATACACAGACGCATTCCCAATAGATGTCTGGATCAAAAGAATTATGGAAGAAATCTATTTTGGCGGAAAAGACACCGACAAAGAAACAATAGCCGAATTTGCAAAGAAACAGTATGGCAAATATGGTGGATATGCACAGCAATATTTGTTTATGTATGGACGAGATAATAATCTTGGCAAGTAAAAAATCAATAGGGAACTCACTGGAAAAGTCGTTCGTATCCCTATTGATTTTTCTTTGAAAATAACAATTAAAAGTGTTATTATATTGAATAGTTTTGACATATCAATGGAGGTATAAATATGAAAATAAAACCATTATCAGATAGAGTTGTATTAAAGCCTTTGGAGGCGGAAGAGACTACTAAATCGGGAATCATTTTAACAACTGATTCTAAGGAAAAACCTCAGCAGGCTGTTGTAGTAGCTGTAGGTCCTGGTGGATTTAGAGATGGTGAAGAAGTAGATATGGATGTGGAAGTGGGAGATAAAGTTGTTTACTCACGCTACGCAGGAACAGATGTAAAAATAGAAGATGAAGAATTTATCATCGTTAAACAAGATGATATTCTTGCTATATTAGCGGACTAAGGAGGAAGAAATGGCTAAAGATATTAAATATGGTGCTGATGCCAGAGAGGCTTTAGAATCTGGAGTTAATCAGCTTGCAGATACAGTCAAAGTGACATTGGGACCAAAAGGAAGAAATGTAGTATTAGATAAGTCTTTTGGCGCGCCACTTATCACTAACGATGGTGTGACTATTGCTAAGGAAGTGGAGTTGGAAGACGGCTTTGAAAATATGGGTGCGCAACTTGTAAAAGAAGTTGCAACTAAGACTAATGACGTGGCAGGAGACGGTACAACCACAGCTACTTTGCTTGCACAGTCTATGGTTAATGCTGGCATGAAACAGCTTGAGTCAGGCGCTAACCCAATCATCCTTCGCAAAGGAATGCACAAAGCTACAGAGAAAGCAGTGGAATGTATTGCTGAGATGAGTAGTGAAGTTACTGGTAAAGACCAGATAGCTAGAGTGGCTGCTATTTCAGCTGGTGATGATGAAGTGGGCGATATGGTAGCTGACGCTATGGAAAAAGTTTCAAACGATGGCGTTATTACTATAGAAGAGTCAAAGACTATGAAAACTGAACTTGACCTCGTAGAAGGTATGCAGTTTGACCGTGGATATATTTCAGCTTATATGTCTACAGATATGGAAAAGATGGAAGCTAATCTTGACGATCCATTCATTCTAATTACAGATAAAAAGATTACAAATATTCAAGAGATTTTGCCTTTGTTAGAACAAATTGTTCAGGCTGGTTCTAAACTTTTAATTATTGCAGAAGATATCGAGGGTGAAGCTCTTACAACACTAATTGTTAACAAACTTCGTGGAACAATGAATGTGGTTGCTGTTAAGGCGCCAGGTTATGGTGACAGAAGAAAAGAGATGTTAGCAGATATTGCTATCCTAACAGGAGGCACAGTGATTTCTGAAGACCTTGGATTATCACTAGCTGATACTAAGGTTGAACAACTAGGTCGTGCAAAGTCTGTAAAGATTACAAAAGATAATACAACTATTGTAGAAGGTCTTGGAGATTCTACACAGATTGAACAAAGAGTCAATCAGATTAAGGCTCAGATTGAAGAGACTACATCTGAATTTGATAAAGAAAAATTACAAGAGCGTCTTGCGAAACTAGCAGGTGGTGTGGCAGTTATCCGTGTGGGTGCAGCTACAGAGCCAGAGATGCAAGAGAAGAAACTTCGTATGGAAGATGCTCTTAATGCTACAAGAGCTGCTGTGGAAGAAGGAATTATTGCAGGCGGTGGTTCTGCATACATCCACGCATCTAAAGAAGTGGCTAAGCTAGTAGATGAACTAGACGGCGATGAGAAAGCCGGAGCACAGATTATATACGACGCACTTCAGTCTCCATTATTTACGATTGCAGAGAATGCTGGAAATGATGGCGCAGAAGTAGTTGCTAAGATCAAAGATTCAGACCCAGGACAAGGCTTTGACGCTTTACATGGCGAGTATGTTGAAATGGTAGAAGCTGGAATTCTTGATCCTGCAAAGGTTACAAGAAGCGCGCTTCAAAATGCTACAAGTGTGGCAAGTACATTGCTTACAACAGAATCTGTTGTTTCAACTATTAAAGAGGACAATCCAGTTCCACCAATGCCTCAAGGTCCAATGGGGATGTAACGCGTTCAAAAGGGCAGTTATTCTAAAAATAGAAAAAAAGAGAGATTTGAAAATAAATTTTCGAATCTCTCTTTTTTTATTTTTTATCATATCGCGAATGCGCGATATGATAGATTTTGCGAAGCAAAATCAGAATAACTCTGTATATATTTTGGCCCATATTTTCAACATAATGTACCTATATAATCATTGTGTATAAAATATCTATTTGATATAATCAAAATTAGATTACGTGCGGAAGTTGAAGAAATTTAATAAAGGAGATTTTTTATGTTTAGAAAAGTGAGAAATCAGGTTTTATCTAGTATCGTTGTTGTAGCAATGGTATTTAGTTTAATGCCTGTATTACAAGCACAAGAAGCTAAAGCAGATGCTCAGTTTGATGTTCATGTTTCAGTTAATGGAGCAGGAACAGCTGCTATTTCTTGTACAGAAATTGAAGGTGCTGAGTACGAGTTATATCGAGCTGATAGTAGATTTGCTAATTTTGAAAAAATACAGACATTTGATACTAATATATTCTTTTATGGAAATTACAAAGATTATTACTTTTATGTAAGTGCTGTAAAGGATGGACAGGAAGTAGCAAAATCTAGAATTTTCTCAGAGGAAATTGAGAAGTTTGGATATAACACTTATATCTTTGAATCATCTGACCCTATGAACAAAATTCAAGATGTAATTGATACCGCATATAAAAATTCAGAGTCAGGTCAGTTTAGATCAGAGAGATATGCGTTTATGTTTAAACCAAGTGAAACAGAGTATGATGTTACTACAAAGGTAGGTTTCTATACTCAAGTAGCAGGACTTGGTTTAGTTCCTGATGAAGTTAAGATTAAACAGATTCAATGTTTGGCTGAATGGATGAAGGGTAGAAAATATGATGGAAGCATCAACTATAATGCGCTATGTAACTTCTGGCGTTCAGTAGAAAATGTTTCTTCAGATTACAGACTATCAACATGGGCTGTTTCTCAAGCTACATCTATGAGAAAAGTTCACTTAACAAATAGTATGAACCTACACGAAGAAGGTGGATATGCCAGTGGTGGATTCTTAGCTGACTCTAAGATTGGTGGATTCATTTCATGTGGTTCACAGCAGCAATGGTTATCAAGAAATATTGAAACTAACGCTGGTGGAAAACAAACTAAATGGAATTACCAGGCTGCAGTTTGGAACAGTGTTTTAGTTGGTTCAAAAACTGAGCATACAGCAAGTGATTGGCCTCGTGGAACAAGCACAGTTGTAGAAAAGACTCCAAAGATTGCAGAGAGACCTTACCTTGCATATACAGAAGATGATTACAGACTAATTGTTCCTGCAGTTAAGGAAAATACACAAGGTGTATCATGGGATGATTATGAAGTAGGAAGAGATTATTATACAATCCCATCAAGAAGATACTATGTAGCAAAACCTACAGATACAGCTGATGATATTAATGCAGCTATCGCAAACGATGATGTAAGTGCTTTGATCTTATCTCCTGGTATATATAATCTAGATAAATCAATTAATATTGATAAAGAAGGTTTTGTAGTATTGGGTCTTGGATATGCAACACTTAAACCAACAGAAGGAAATGAGTGTATGCATGTAACTAACGTTAAGGGTGTTCGTTTGGCCGGTATCTTATTTGACGCAGGCAGAAAGAAATCACCTGACTTGTTAACAGTTGGTAATGAAAAGAATGATACAGATAATTCTGACAATCCTACAATTATCAGTGACTGCTTCTTTAGAGTAGGTGGCGCTGACGATGCTAACTGCCAGGTTGAAAATTGTGTAGAGATCAATCAGAATGACGTAATTACAGATAACTTCTGGGTATGGAGAGCTGACCACGGACATGGTGTTGGCTGGTATAAGAATACAGCTGACAATGGTGTAACATTTAACGGTGACAATATTACTGCATATGGATTGATGGTTGAGCACTTCCAGAAATACCAGACTATTTGGAATGGTAACGGCGGAAGAACTTATATGTACCAGAGTGAGTTGCCATACGATATTCCAAGTCAAAAAGAATGGAACGCACCAGGCTCATACGGATATACAGATTACTATGTAAATCCAAAAGTTGATACACACGAAGGATACGGAATTGGTATCTACTCATGTTATCAAGCTGCTCAGTGTTGGCTAAAATCAGCAGTTGAGTGTCCAAAGAAACCTGGAGTTACATTTGAAAATGTATGTACATACAGTTTAGTTGGTAACGGTGGTATTGATAAGGTTATTAATGATGCTGGTTACGCTGTAATCGCTTCAAGTGATATGGCTAAGATTATTTCATACAAGAACGGTGTAGCTAAGGCCGACAAAGAAGGCGACGCTGCTAGAAAGATGATCTGGAGTTGTGATTACGATTCTTGGATCGAGAATCAAACATATACAGGAAAAGAAGTTAAGCCTATTAAACCATTGAAGTATTACGGCATAGCTCTAAGACCTGGTATTGATTACACAATGACTTACAAGAACAACGTAAAGATTGGTAAAGCAGCTATTTACATTAAAGGTCTTGGAAACTTTAAAGAAAGCGACTATATAACATTTAAGATTGTTCCTGGCAAGACAAAGATTACAAAAGCTAAAGGTTCAAAGAAGAAGATTAAACTTAAATGGAAAAAGGTTAAAGGCGCTGGCGGATATGAAGTTCAATGGTCTAAAAAGAAGAGCTTCAGCGGCAAGAAAGTAAAGAAAGTTAAGAAACTTAAATATACTATCAAGCGCAAAGACAAAAAGCGTAAGAAATATTACGTAAGAATACGTGCTTACAAGAAAGTTGGCAAGAAGTATTATTACGGTAAATATTCTAAGAAAAAGAAAGTTAAATAATTAAATTTAACCAAGTAAAAGCAATAGGGTTCTCGCTAGAGCCCTATTGTTTTTTGTTTGCATAATAATACAGTTTTACATTACTTTATGGTAGAATATTTATCGTATGGAACTTAAGACTATTAAGGGAATAGGAGAGAAAACTGAAAAGGCTTTTAATAGAGCTGGTGTGTTCAGAGCAGAGGATCTAATAGACTATTATCCTCGTTATTATGATACATACGAAGCTCCAGTTTTGGTCCGAGATTTAGATACAGATAGAACACAAGCAGTCTTTGGAACGGTTGCTCGTGATACTGTCGTTAGACGAGTTAAAAACTTAACACTAACCGAAGCATTTATTAGAGATGCCAATGGCGATGCTATTAAATGCGTTTGGTTTAATGCGCCATATCTAAAAAATCAACTTACACTAGGCGCAACTTTTGTGTTTAGAGGCTTTGTCAAAGAACTTAGACAGGCTCTAGTGATTGACCAGCCTAAGATGTTTAAACAAGACGAATACAATAAAAAGATGGGTGAGATGCAACCAGTCTATCCATTAGTTCGTGGCCTAACTAATAATATAGTTACAAAGGCTGTTCGAGATACATTAGAACAAATCTCAAAACCTGAGTTTTTGCCTCAGTCTATTAGAGATAAATATGATTTGCTAGATGTTAAAGATGCGGTAAAGCAAATTCATTTCCCAAAGAATACAGAAGAGTTTCAGATTGCAAGAAAGCGATTTGTATTTGAAGAGTTTTTTAGATTTATAAATAACTTGCAAAGCTTAAAGGCAGAAAATGAAAAACAAAAAAATGCGCATGTAATTAATGATTATAGTGTGGCAGAAGAATTGATTAACAACTTGCCGTATGATCTAACTAAAGCGCAAGTAAATGTTTGGAATGAAATAAAGAAAGATATGTCATCAGACGGCGTGATGAATAGACTTGTTCAAGGTGATGTAGGTTCTGGAAAAACTATTGTTGCTATATTAGGACTGCTTAGTGTAGCAGTTAATGGTTATCAAGGCGCCATTATGGCTCCAACAGAAGTTTTGGCTAAGCAGCATTACGAGGGAATGCTTGAATTGTTTGATGAGAATGACATTGATCTAAATGTTGTGATGCTTACAGGCTCTATGACAGCAAAAGAGAAGCGTGAAGTATATGAAGTGATAGAGTCTGGAAAAGCAAATATAATTGTGGGAACACATGCTTTAATTCAAGAGGCAGTTAATTATAAAGATTTGGCGCTAGTGGTTACTGATGAGCAACATAGGTTCGGTGTTCGCCAAAGAGAGGCGATATCTCATAAAGGAGAAAACCCTCATGTGCTTGTTATGAGTGCCACACCTATTCCAAGAACACTTGCTATTATTATGTATGGTGATTTGGACATTTCTATTATTGATGAGATGCCAGCAGGTAGACTTTCGATTGGTAATGCTTTAGTTGATACATCATACAGACCAAATGCTTATGACTTTATTGAAAAGCAAGTGCAAGCTGGAAGGCAAGCATATATCATTTGTCCAACTGTAGAATACAGTGAGGCGGTGGAAGGTGAAAATGTAATCGAGTATGCAGAAAAGCTTGAGAAGATTTTCCCACCAAGTATTAAAGTTGCATATCTTCACGGCAGAATGAAAAATGATGAGAAAAACGAGATAATGGATAAGTTTGCTGCAAACGAGATTCAAGTTCTTGTTTCAACTACTGTAGTAGAGGTGGGAGTAAATGTTCCAAACGCTACGGTTATGATGGTGGAAAATGCTGAGAGATTTGGTTTGGCGCAGCTTCATCAACTACGAGGACGTGTTGGAAGAGGTAGTGAGCAGTCATATTGTATATTTGTAGATGGAAGCAAAGATAAAGCTAAGAAGGAAAGACTTCAGGTTTTGTGTAATTCAAATGACGGTTTTAAGATAGCAAATGAAGATTTGAAACTACGTGGACCTGGCGATTTCTTTGGCGTAAGACAAAGTGGTGATTATGAGTTTAGAATGGGCGATATTTTAAATGACGCTGATGTCTTGAAACAAGCGGCAGATAGTTATAAAATGCTTATGGAAGGTGACCTTCCTTTAACAGATAAAGAGAAAAAAATACTAGAAGAAGATACAGTTAAAGATTTTAATCTTTAGACAGAATGGAGTAGTTATGAACATAGCAGTTCTTTGTGGCGGACTAAGTACAGAAAGAGAAATATCAATAAAATCAGGATACAATGTGTGCAAGGCTCTAAGGAGTAAAGGGCACAATGCTGTTTTAGTGGATCCATATTATAACAGTAATGATGCAAACATTTTTGAAAAAGCTGAGGCTGATTACGATATCGATGTGGAAAGATATAAACTTGATTCTTTGACAGGAGATATTTATTCATACGAGATTAAAGGTCGTCCATATTTTAAATCGAATGTTTTGTTTATTCTAGAGCAGGCAGATATTGTGTTTAATGGTTTACATGGAAGATATGGCGAAGATGGAATGGTGCAAGCTGTTCTTGATTTGCACGCTATTAAATATACAGGTTCAAATCACGTGGCTAGTGCACTTGGCATGGACAAAGGTTTAACTAAGCAGATTTTTAAAGGTAAGGGTGTTCCTACACCTGAGAGTGTTTGGTTGCAAGAAGGCGATGATTACGACCTTGATAAGATTGGAATGGATTTTCCACTTGTTGTTAAGGCTACCAATGGTGGCTCAAGTGTGGGAGTTTATATTGTTAACAATGAAGAGGAATACAAAGACGCAATTTTTGAGTGTTACAAAATAGATGATTCTGTTTTGATTGAAGAGTTTATAGACGGAAGAGAATTCTCTGTAGGTGTAGTGGGAGATGAGGTTTTTCCGGTAGTTGAAATTATTCCAAAAGATGGTTGGTATGATTACACTAACAAATACGAGCCAGGTGCTACTGAAGAAATATGTCCTGCAGACATCACTACTGAACAAACTATTAAAATGCAAACTATAGCTAAAGAAGCTTGTGACGTATTAGGATGCGAAGTATATGCTAGAGCGGACATTATTATGACTGAGAATGATGATATGTATTGTTTAGAGGTCAATACTTTGCCAGGTATGACTGAAACTAGTTTGGTTCCAAGAGAAGCAGAGAGTTTAGGAATTAGTTTTGCAGATCTTTGCGAGAGAATTATCGAATTATCATTTAAGAAATACGAGGACAAAGAATGAGAAACTTATCTTTAAGAAACATCGCTAGAGCTACTAGCGGAGAGTACTTTGGTCCAGAAGAATTGCTAGACCAAGTAGTATCCGGCGTAGACAAAGACAGTAGAGAAATAAAAGAAGGCTATCTATACATTCCTTTTGTGGGAGCGAGAGTAGATGGTCATGATTTTATTGCGGACGTTTTTGAAAAAGGTGCGCTTTGTACTTTGTCTGAGAAAAAGTTAGACATTGAACAGCCTTATATTTTGGTTGAAAACAGTGGACAGGCGCTTAAAGATATTGCTGAGTTTTATAGAGAGCAATTAGACTGTCAGATTATTGGTATTACTGGTAGTGTTGGAAAAACTAGTACTAAAGAAATTATTGCATCAGTTCTATCAGAAAAGTTTAATGTTCTTAAAACTGAGGGCAATTTTAATAACGAGATTGGAATGCCACTTACTCTTCTTAAGATTCGTGAAGAACATGAGATTGCTGTTGTTGAAATGGGAATCAGTTTCTTTGACGAGATGAGAAGACTTTCAAAAGTTTCCAAACCTGATGTTTGTGTGATCACAAATATTGGAACTTGTCATTTAGAAAACCTTAATGACAGAGATGGTGTACTTAAAGCAAAGACAGAGATGTTTGAAAATGCTAAGCCTAACTGTCTTACAGTTTTAAATGGAGATGATGATAAACTTGCCACTATAGAAGAAGTGAATGGAAGAGAGCCAGTGTTCTATGGTTTAGAGTCTGATAGAAATATTACAGCATATAATATTGAGCCAGATGGAATGAAGGGTACCAACTGTACTATCAAATATAATGATTTTGAATTTGATACATATATCCCAATTCCAGGTCTACATATGATTCATAATGCACTTGCAGCTACATGCGTTGGTGTTCACTTTGGAATGAGTCTAGAAGAGATAGATCAAGGAATTAGGAATCTTAAAGCCATTGGCGGGAGAAATAATATTTTTGAGAATCATGGAATTACCATCATAGATGATTGCTATAATGCGAATCCAATGTCTATGAAGGCATCTATTGATGTACTTAATAATTCGAGCGGAAGAAAAGTTGCTATACTTGGCGACATGTTTGAACTGGGAAAAGATGAAGCAGCACTTCACAGAGAAGTGGGCGAGTTTATAAATACTAAAGATATTGATTTAGTTATTTGTATCGGAAAACTTGCCAAGAATATTGCTGATGCAGTAACTAATGCAAAAGTATTATACTTTGAGACTAAGAATGAATTTAATCCAGACGAGATCTTAACTGAAGGTGATACAGTTTTGGTTAAGGCTTCAAACGGAATGAAGTTTAAAGAGATAGTAGAGAAACTATCAGAATAAAGGAGAATGAGTATGGTTAAAAGAATAGTTGCGTGCCTACTTGTTTTAACACTTGTCTTTACAAGTGTTAATTTGTATGAGGTGCAAGCCAAGAAGAAACCAAAACTAAATAAGAAACAAGTTTTGGTGAGAATGGGTACTCCAGTTAAACTTAAAGTTAAAAACACAAAGAAGAAAATTAAGTGGAAGACATCCAACAAAAAGATTGCTACAGTTTCTAAAAAAGGTGTAGTCAAAGGTAAAGACGCCGGCAAATGTGTAATCACAGCCAAAGTCGGAAAGAAGAAACTTAAATGTAAAGTTTCAGTAGCTAATAAAGTAGCAAAATCTACCAGTGCTAAAACAATTGCTGCCGTTGCTAAAAAGATAAAAGCTAAAGGGACTTATGATTCAGATTCTAAGTCCTATAGATATGTTCAAAGGTTAGTGGATAATAATCGCTTATTCATAGTTAGTTTGAAATATTATCCAAATACTAATCATTTAGAACAGGAGATTATCTTTAATGATCAATCTCTTAAGTTGAACTTTCATGTGGGTGATAAAAGAAAATGTATTTTTGAATATGGTGACCCTGTAGTGGGATATCATGTAAAAGGAAATTGGGATGCAAACAAAGTAAGTGATGGAGCATATGCTATTTCTATAACAGAGGCAAATATTCCAGAGCAATACTATGAGATGGCTAAGTCTCAGTTATATCCATATTTGGATCAATCTATTAATTTCTTTGATCAAGTAATGAAAACTTTAAAAACAAAAATATATTCAGAAAGCTTTGGATTCAATTATCCAAAGAGCAAATATTTCGATTAATTAAAATGTGTGTGAGGTAAGAAATATGAAAAAGAAAGTAGGCATAGTTTTATTAACTATGGTCATTGCTCTGTGCGTAGTAGCTTTGGCTGGTTGTGGTAAAACTAAAAGATCAGGAACAGCATTAAAGTGGGCATATGATGACCTAAACAAATTAGCTAAAAAGAACGAGAAAGTTGATGTTAAATACATCAAGAAACTAGACCAGTTAAATATCACCATTGAATCATATGGTGATCCAAACAAAGTATTTAAGACATTAAACAAAGATATTAAAAACCAAGATGTTGGAATATTATACTTTGGCGGATATTATAGTTTAGATGCCGAAGACAAAACTGTTGTTTTGAAACAAATCGGAAAGCTACAATGTAAATCTATAAAAGTTTTAGGTTTAGATGATATGTTTTATGAATATTCCGAACGTAGCTGGATGGATATATTGCCAAAAGTAGATACACTTTATACTGATAAATGTGAATACTTTAAAAACTATGATGCCGCATCTAAACAAAAACTAGCAACTGTTAAAAAACTATGGTTGAAAGATACGTTGTTTGATGACATTAACGTCTTTAGTGGACTAGAAGAACTAGCTATTGATGCAGTGATAGAAGAATACGATGATAGGATTAGTACTGATACTATTATGGATGTAAATTATACCACTCCGCATATGACAGAGCCTGCCACTAACAAAGAAGGTGTAACTAAAAAACCAGTAGAACCATATAGAGATACATATTTGTTTAATCACGGTGTATATGCAGTTGATAATATAATGCGTCTTGCAAAACTACCTAAATTATCAAAACTTACAATTGCGCCTACATTTGAAAAATATAACTTAGATGGCTATGGTGCTGATTATATATTTGCGATAAGTAACGTCAGAAATGACATAATGGTTAATGAGCCAAAACAAAAAATATCTGATGACAAATATCTAAAAATAGATGATCTAGTGAATCAATACTCAAATCTTATCGAGGGCTCGAGAGAAGCTACAGTAAATCAGTTTATTTCTAATGACTTGAAAGGCAATTATAAAAAGGCTAAAAAGTTTAAAGTTAAGAAAGGACATCCTAAACTAAAAGATAAGGCTGTTGTTTATAAGGTTTCTCCTTATGTGGCAAATTTTGCTACAAAAAAGAAGTACTACGACAACGGATCCATTCAAACAAAGAAAGATTTAGGCGGTTCTATTAGAACACCTGAAAGAGCTGGTGATTATAGATATTTTGTATATGTATATCCAGTTTATAAATACTATGGTAAGTACGATAAAGGAACAAAGGCTTACTCTGAGACATATTACATTCAGGTTTCAGACATGAAGAAAAAGGTTACTTACAAACCTATCAAAGTTGCGACTGCTAAACCTGAAAAGAAAATATCTTATTCCGGTTCTATACCAAAGAAACATTCAGGTACAGTAAAAGAAAAGAAGATTGAAAAAGCAATTAAAAAGTTAGCTAAATAAAAAAAGCGAGGCATTTAGCCTCGCTTTTGATTTATTTAATTTTAATTGAAAAGTCACCGCCTGAGATTGATGTCCATCTTACAAATTTAATATAGTATGTTCCCTTTTTCATTTTGTTTTTAACTGAATTAGTGAAAGCCGCGGAATATAATTTCATTTTTGAATGGCCATTTATTCTAGTGGTAGTAAGTTTCTTTTTGCCCTTATAGAAAATCACTTCTAGATTTCCTTGGATGTCTTTTCCTTTAATTATGAATTTTGCTTTTCTAGCTTTTTTAAATTTAATCTTAAACCAAGAAGCTTTTTTCTGACCATTTGCAACCATGCCTACTTTTTCTTTCTTAAGTTTTAATTTGGTTGCTTTTTTCTTCTTTATGTTTTTATCAGATATTTTTTTAGTGGATAGTTTAAGAGTATATTTTCTTACAGAATCTGTGTGATACCACATATAAAATTTATATGTAGTTCCTTTTCTGACTGACCATACAAATTTACGTGGATCACCTTTTCCTGTTCCATAAATCTTATCTGAAATAGAATTACCCTTTGCATCCTCCAAAGTGATAGGACCTGGATCCTCGCTAAATGTCATAGTAAGTTTGCCGCTTTTAGTTGCTTTGTATTGATAAGTCATATAATAGCCTTTTACATTAATGTTGTTTGTTCCATCTTTGATGACAACCGTGCTGTTGTTTTCGCCATCAGCAAAAATAGCTGAGCCAAAAAGAGTAACAGTTAACATCATAGTGGCGATGATAATACTTAATAATCTTTTCATATTAAATCCTCCGTTCCTAAACTAATTTAATTATATAATATTTATAAACTTTTTAAAAACTCTTTTATATATTCAGTCAAGTTATCATCATTTAAATCTGAAATTCTGATAAACTCATATTTTGAATTGTATTCTGATCTAAATACATATTTAAAATCTCCAAAAGCAGTAACAAAGGAGTCGCTAACGTTTTCGTAGCAGTTAGATGCCTTAGCTTGCTCACGGTAATTCTTATCTACAAATTGAGATACTGATTTATGAATAGCTTTATCTTCTTCAGGAAGATAGTAGTAGTCTTTGTAATTATTAAAGAAAAGTTTTAGATTATCTTCTAATATTTTTATTTTTAACTGGCATTTGTTTTCTTTAATCTTTATCGAGTACGAATTAGTGTTTTGAGTGATATCAATAGCGCTAAGAGGCTTATCAGATAGAATATTAACCACCAATTCCTTCTTGTCATTTCCATTCATATCTTTATATTCAGAAATGTTCCAATCTGAAATCTTAAAATCACCATTAAAGAAATCACATAGGTTTAGTAGTTCTGTAATCTTTCCCATATACAAAACATCTTCCCTATTGTGAAGAAGTAGAGGGTAGATTAGTTTTTGGTCTTTAGTTCGAACATACTCTTTATAAACTTCCACCAACTCACCACCAGAGAATGGATCTGTACGCTTAATACCAACAGCTTCCTCTAGAGTTTTTTGTTTCATATTTGGAAGATTTAAAACATTTTTAAGTGATGAAATGTCTTTATAAATATCAACACTTTTAAGTCTGTCTAAATCCAAATCAATATTATAGTTATCAGCCCTATCATTAACGAAAGGAATATCAAAACTGTTACCATTAAAGTGAATTAAGCAGTCATAGTCTTTGATGAACTTCTGAAATGCCATAATGACATTAGCTTCGTCATTATAGTTATCAGCAAACCACTGAGCATACATCCATTTTCCCTCGTCAAAATACATTGCTCCAATCAAATAAATAGAGCAATATTTTCTAGAAAGCCCAGTAGTTTCTATGTCAAAATACAAGATTTTTTCTTTGTCGGCAAACTTTTCTATCGGGTAATCGACAGTAATTTTTGCCTCATCTTTTATCACTAACATATGAAAAATTATAACATAATTAAAACCCAAATTAGTAGTAATTAGTGCTATAATATTAAAAGATTGTGCAAAAAGGAGATTGAAATAAATGGCAGAGACAAGACCATATGTAGATTGGAATTTGATGAACGATTTTATGATAGACGTTTTTGAAAAGTACGGTGTTCCAAGAGAGGACGCTGCTATTTGTGCTGACGTTTTACTTGAGAGTGATAGACGTGGTATCGAGAGCCATGGATGTAACAGATTTAAACCAATCTATTTAGATAGAATTAAAAATGGAACTTTGCTTCCAAAGACTGAGGTGGAGGTAGTCAAAGAGACACCTACCACAGTAGTTATAGATGCTCATGATGGAATGGGAATGGTTGCTAGCCATAAGATGATGGAGATGCTTATTGAAAAGGCTAAGACATACGGAATGGCTGGAGGAACTATTTACAATTCCACTCATTATGGTATTGCAGGATATTGGACTACTATGGCTGAGAAGGAAGGCTTGATTGGAATTTCTGGAACTAATGCTAGACCATCAGTTGCACCTACTTTTGGCGTAGAGCCTATGATGGGAACTAACCCTATGACATTTACTATGCCTACAGATGAGGACTTTCCATTTAACTTTGACTGTGCTACATGTATAGTTCAAAACGGAAAGATTGAATTTTATGAGAGAAGTGGAAAAGACACACCAGCAGGTTGTGTTGTAAATAAAGATGGTGAGACTATGACAGACTCTAGCAAAATCCTAAAAGACATGCGTGCAGGTAATGCAGCATTGTTGCCGCTTGGTGGTTTAGGAGAAGAGACCGCCGGCTACAAAGGATATGGCTTTACTACAATAGTTGAAATTCTTTCAAGTGCTTTGGCGGGTGGACCATTTATGAAAGATCTAAATGGTGTGGATGAAGAAGGAAATCCAAGAATGTATAAGCTGGGACATTTCTTCTTTGTTATTAATCCGGAGTTCTTTATGGGCTTGGATACATTTAAGAAAACTTCTGGTGATATTTTAAGAGGCTTAAGAGCATCTGAGAAAGCACCAGGACAAGATAGAATTTATACAGCTGGCGAGAAAGAGCACGATGCTTGGATTGAAAGAAAAGATAAAGGTGTGCCAGTGGGCGAATCTATCCAAAAAGAATTGATTGAATTAAGAGATACTTTGGGACTTGATAAATATCATTTCCCATTTGAGGATTAAGAATGTTTAATAAGACACTAAGTTTTAAAAACAAAATAGGTTTTATAAAAACTTTTTCTGGTGGAGTTCATCCAGCAGAAGGTAAAGACATGTCCAAAGAACTTCCAGTAAGAAAAGTTTTTCCAAAGGATGAAGTTGTTATACCTTGTTCTATGCATATTGGCGCGCCTGCCAAACCAATAGTGGAAGTGGGCGAGCGTGTTTTGCTTGGACAAAAGATTGCTGAGGCTAGCAGCTTTATTTCTGCTAACGTTCATTCTAGTGTTTCAGGAACAGTTAAAGCAATTGAAGATAGAGAACTAGTGGGCGGAAGCAAAGGTCTATGTATCGTTATTGAAAATGATAAGCAGATGGATAGATTCGAGTATGAGACTTCAGATTCTCCTTGGAGTAAGGAATATATTAGAGAAGCTGTAAAAGATTGTGGTGTTGTAGGAATGGGCGGAGCTTGTTTTCCTACACACGTTAAGATTACACCTAAAGATGATGAGGCTATAGATCACGTAATCATCAATGCATGTGAGTGTGAGCCATACATCACAGCGGATTATAGAAGAATGATTGAAAACCCTGAAGAAATGCTCGAGGGTCTTAAAATTATGCTTACATTATTTCCTAATGCAAAGGGATATATTGCTATAGAAGATAACAAACAAGATTGTATTGACTTGTTTGAAAAACTAACTGCTTCAGAAGAATTGATAGAAGTAGTTCCAATGAAGACAAAATACCCACAAGGTTCTGAGCGTCATGTTATTTATGCAATAAATAAACGCAAGATGAACTCATCTATGTTGCCTGCGGATGTGGGCTGCATCGTTGACAATGTGGATACTGTATACAACATTTATCAAGCAGTTAAATTCCATAAACCTTTGACTAGTAGAATTATCACAGTTTCAGGTGATGGTTTCTATCAACCATGTAACCTAGAAGTATCTATTGGTATGAGTTACCAAGAAGTGATAGATGAAATGGATGGAATGGTTGAAGACACTAAGAAAGTAATAGCTGGTGGTCCAATGATGGGTCAAGCTATGTACAACCTTAATGTTCCAATTGTAAAAGGTTCATCATCTCTACTTGCATTTATGGAAGATGATTATGATCAGGCGCCAAAGACTAACTGTATGAATTGTGGAATGTGCGTAAGAGTATGTCCACAAAAGTTAGTGTGTGCTAATTTGGCGAAGATGGCAGAAGCAGATAATATGGAAGATTTTGTCAAATACTATGGAATGGAATGTATCGAATGTGGTACATGCAATTATATTTGCCCAGCTAAACGCAATTTGACTCAGTCTATTAAGACTATGAAGCAAAAGGTAATTGCTAAACGAAAGGGGGAGAAGAAATAATGTTTAACGTTTCATCGAACCCTCATGTGAAGGATAAAATAACTACACAAAAAGTAATGTTGTATGTAATTATTGCATTACTTCCTACCACATTGTTTGGAGTATTTAACTTCACAAGTATGTTTGGAATCAGTTACGGTATTCGAACAATCGTATTGATTTTACTTTGTGTAACCACTTGTGTTGTTTCAGAATATTTGTTTAATAAAATTACAAAGAGACCTAACACAGTAGGAGATTTGAGTGCGATAGTAACAGGTATGATACTAGCCCTTAACCTTCCAGTTACATTGCCTTTCTGGATGGCGATGGTAGGCTCAGCATTTGCGATAGTAATCGTTAAGATGGTGTTTGGGGGCTTAGGTCAAAACTTTATGAACCCTGCACTTGGTGCAAGATGTTTCTTGGTGCTTTCATTTGCAGGACCTATGAACATGTTCTTCCCAGCAAATGTTCCTGGTGTGGACGCTGTTACATCAGCCACACCTCTCACACAAATCAAACAGACTGGTGAGACAGCTACTAGTCTATTTGATATGTTTATTGGAAGACATTCAGGAACCATTGGAGAAACTAGTATAGTGGCTCTTCTAATTGGTGCAATATTCTTGCTTGTAGTTAAGATTATTGATCTTAGAATCCCGCTTACATATATCATTTCATTTGCAATATTTATTATGCTATTTAATCAGTCCACAGATATGACATATCTCGCTAAAGAGATTTGTGGTGGTGGATTAGTATTTGGTGCGTTCTTTATGGCAACAGATTATTCTACATCGCCTATCACAAAGAATGGAAAGATTGTTTATGGTATTTGTCTTGGACTTTTAACTGCGATACTCAGAACGTTTGGTTCAACAGCAGAGGGAGTATCTTTTGCCATAATTATTTGTAACTTGTTAGTTCCAATGATTGAAAAGATTACTTACCCTAAAGCCTTTGGCATAGTTAAGAAATCATCAAAGGAGGGCAAATAAATGAGTAGAATTATTAAAGATGTTTTGATTTTGTTTGCAATTACTTTGGTGGCTGGACTTGCTTTGGGCGCAGTTTACAATTTCACTTCAGACGCTAGAGATGAACAAATAGAGAAGACACTAAACGAGGCGTATAATACTGTAATGCCTGGAGTTGAATCTACTAAAGAAATAAAAGTAGATAATAAGATGAATAAGCATATTGCAGATGAGGTGAACAGTAAAGAAAAAGAACTCAACTACAAACCTTACAATCCTTTTAAAGCGAATATAGAAAGTGTGCTTCTAGCTAAAAATAAAGATGGAAAAGAATTAGGATATATCATAACTGTCACAGATGAGGAAGCTTATGATGGTTCTTTAACTATGACTGTGGGAGTTGATATGAATGGAAGCGTTAAAGGTATTGCCTTCCTAGATCTTAATGAGACTCCTGGTCTTGGTATGAAAGCCCAGGAAGATTCTTTCCTAAAACAATACTACGGCAAAGATGTTAAGTTCTTTACTTACGTTAAAGAAAACTCCGAAGATGATAGCCAGGTAGATGCTATCAGTTCAGCCACCATTACAACCAACGCCGTAACACATGGAGTAGATGCATGTTTGATCTTGGCAGATCACTTAGGAGGTGAGAGTCATGAATAAATATGTTGAAAGACTACACAACGGAATACTAAAAGAGAATCCAACATTTATCTTGATTCTCGGAATGTGTCCAACGCTAGCTGTTACAACATCTTTGGTTAACGGCTTTGGAATGGGCATTAGTACTTTGTTTGTTCTTGTAATGTCAAACATTGTTATTTCTATGCTCAGAAAAATCATCCCAGACAAAGTAAGAGTACCTGCGTTTATAGTAGTAGTGGCAAGTTTTGTGACAATTCTTCAATTTGTTTTGCAGGCTTATTTACCTACACTTAACAAAGCACTTGGAATCTATATTCCACTTATCGTTGTTAACTGTATTATCTTGGGTCGTGCAGAAAGTTACGCATCTAAGAACAGTGTAGGATTATCATTCTTTGACGGAGTAGGTATGGGTATCGGATTTACATTTGCCCTAACTTTGCTTGGCGCTTTCAGAGAAATCTTGGGAGCAGGAACAATACTTGGATTCAACATTCCTCATTGGGATGGAATTAATATATTTGTAATGGCGCCTGGAGCATTCTTTGTTCTAGCTGTTATTATTGCAGTTCAAAACTATATAAGAGTTAAGCATGGTAAGAAACCGCGTCAAATGAAGTGCATGCAAGGATGTGCTGGATGTAGTGGATGTGGTAACGACTATGACAACTGCGAAAAAGAAGAAAAGGAGGAGATTTAAATGAGTAGTTTATTATTAATTGCTCTTGGAGCAGCGCTTGTAAATAATGTTGTGCTAAGCCAGTTCTTAGGTCTTTGTCCTTTTATCGGTGTATCTAAAAAGACTAACACCGCAGCTGGAATGGGTGGAGCGGTTATTTTTGTAATTATGATTGCTTCAGCTGTTACATATGGAATTTACTATGGAATACTTTTGCCATTTAATGTTGAGTATTTAGTAACTATAGTTTTCATTTTAGTAATTGCTGCGTTGGTTCAGCTAGTTGAAATGATCTTAAAGAAATTCATCAAGCCTCTATATAGAGCGCTCGGTGTTTACTTGCCACTAATCACTACCAACTGTGCAGTGCTTGGTGTTGCAATTTCTAACATAGATAAAAAATACAGTTTTGTAGAGAGTATGTTTTGTTCATTTGGAACGGCTATCGGATTCTTGATTGCAATTGTAATCCTAGCAGGAATTCGCGAGAAATCTGAAAACAACAATGTTCCAAATGCATTTAAAGGAACGCCTATGGTTCTAGTGGCATCTGGTTTGATGGCCATTGCATTCTCTGGCTTTACAGGATTAATTTAGGAAGTATATATGATTGGTTTAAGTACAATTCAAGGAATCCTCCTAGCGGTCGCAATAGTAGGTGGAGTCGGATTAATAATAGGAATAGTTCTTGGTATAGCAGGGAAAGTTTTCTCTGTGGAAGTAGATGAAAAAGAAACTGCTATTCGTGATGCGCTTCCAGGTAACAACTGTGGTGGTTGTGGATACCCGGGTTGTGATGGTTTAGCAAAGGCTATAGCCGAAGGCAAAGCAGGAGTGGCTGACTGTCCAGTGGGCGGAGCACCTTGCGCCAAAGCGATAGCTGAGATTATGGGCGTGGAAGCAAATGTCGTTAAGAAAGTGGCAGTAGTTCACTGCAACGGCGATTGTGAGAAATCTAAAGATAAATATAATTACTACGGCAATGAGTCTTGCGTGGATGCAGTAAGTATTCCAGGCGCAGGCGCCAAAGCATGTGACTATGGATGTCTAGGACTTGGCAGTTGTGTTAAGGTTTGCGAATTTGATGCTATTCATATTGAAAATGGAATAGCCGTAGTAGATAGAGATAAGTGTAAGGCATGTGGAATGTGTGCAAAGACTTGTCCTAAAGGTTTAATTACAATAGAGAATTTTGACTCAGCATATTTTGTAAAATGCAAGTCTAAAGAAAAAGGAAAGCCAGTAATGGATGCTTGCGAAGTAGGATGTATTGGATGTTCACTTTGCGAAAAGACCTGTAACTTTGATGCGATAGAAATGGTTGATAACCTAGCAGTTATAGATCAAGAAAAATGTAAGAAGTGCGGACTGTGCGCACAGAAGTGCCCAAGGAAAACGATTGAAAAAGTTAACTAAAAAAGAATCTCTCATAAGAGAGATTCTTTTTTATATCATTAAGTAATCTATTATTTTAAACTTATTTCTTTGCCTTCTTGTATGAGTCCATCTGTTAAGTGAAGAGTGTTGTTTTTATCAATAAACACAGCTTCCACACCATCAGTGGAATTAGCTAACGCTAATCCTTTTTCAAGACCCATAACCATAAATCCTGTGCTAAGCGCATCAGCGGCAGTAGCATCTTTTGAAATAACTGTAACTGAATTCAAATCATTATCTACTGGTTTACCAGTTTTTGGATCCATTATGTGAGAATAAATCTTTCCGTCTTTCTTTTTATATCTTTGATAAATTCCAGCTGTAATAACAGATGTGTCTTTAGCTTTAACAGTTGCAATCAACTTGCCGTGACTAAATGGTTTTTCAATTCCTACCTTAAATGGCTTGCCTTTTTTAGAGCCAATCGCATAAATGTTTCCGCCCAAATCAATAATAGCAGATTTAATCTTCATAGTTTTTAGAGACTCAACAAGCTTGTCTGCGACAAATCCTTTGGCGATAGCGCCTAAATCAATAGAACCACCACCTGTTAAACGAGCACTGTTACCATTTAAACTAAGTTGTCTATAATTAACTTTTGCTAATTCTTGTTTTATTTTTTCATCTGAAGGTACGTTGAAATGATTTGTGTTAACACCCCATAGTTCAACGATAGGAGAAATAGTAATATCAAATGCGCCGCTTGTCTTATCTCCAAGTTCAATAGATCGTTTCAAAACATCGTAATTGTCATTTTTAGCTATTTTATGCTTTATGCTATTAAAATTACGAATAAAACTATTAGGTATATATTTGTCAAAACTATAATTGTACTTAGTACATGCTGTTTTAATATTGCGCTGAATATTATCGTATTCTGCAGATGTTTTGTTATCGTAAATAGTAACAGAACACAATGTGTCAAAGGACCTAAATGAGGTCTTATATGGCTCATTTCCGCTGTTAAAGCAGCCACATAAACATAAACATATCAATGTAGTAATTATTGATAATAAACTGATTTTTCTCTTCATTTTGAGCTCCTAAAATGCCTATTTGTATATATAATAACACAATAAAATAAGTTTGTATTCACATATTTAATATAGTATAATTAGCAAGGGTAAACATTCGTTCTAATCGAATAGAATTGGGTGTAAATCGGATATTTATGGACAAAAAAAGTATTCTGAAAAGTCGAAAGAAAGAAATAATTGCAGTTTTGATATTAGTCATTATTGCAATCATTTCATTTGTTTGTATAAAGATCTTTGCTGAAGGCGAGGGTAAATATGTAAAAGTCTATGTTAATGAAAAACTAACTAAGACTTTTGACATAACAAAGGATAGAGAATACTTTATCGAGACTAAATTAGGATATAATCTTTTGATTATAAAAAAAGAAAAGGCTCGCATTTTAGATGCGGACTGTCCTAATAAAATATGCGTAGACAAAGGTTACATATCAAAGAATGGTGAATCTATCATTTGTCTGCCTCATAAAGTTGTAGTTACAGTAGAATCAAATGAACAGCCTAATGTGGATGCTGTAGCGGATTGAGGTGTGATATGGTAAGAAAGATTTCAGTTATTTCGTTGTTTAGCGCATTTGCTATATTAGCCTCATATATAGAAACGTTTATTCCGTCTATTGGTATTCCTGGAGTAAAGTTGGGGCTAGCTAATATAATGGTAGTCTTGGCATTGTTTTTATTAGATTCTGAGAGTGCAATTATAATAGACGTAGTTAGAATAGTTATTGTTGGATTATTGTTTGGAAATATATTTAGCATTTCATTTGCACTGGCTGGAGCATTTGTTAGCCTAACAGTAATGATTATTTTGAGAAAAGTATTTGATTTTTCAATCATTACAGTTTCGATATTTGGCGGATTCTTCCACAATGTAGGGCAAATAATTGTAGCATTTATACTAGTTGATAGTTATAGTGTGTTTGGATATTTGCCGGTGTTGTTAATAACAGGAATAATCACAGGTTTAATTATCGGAATTTTAGCGAAAATATTATACGAGCGTACAAGTATGCTTTGTAAGAAAATACTAAAAGATTATTAGGAGTAGATATGATTTCATATGTGTCTGGAATAGTTGAATATGTAGATACAGAAAAAGTGGTTGTGGATAACAACGGCATTGGAATCTCTGTGTTTATGACTAATGATGATTTAAGTGTCATTGGTGAAGGTGAAGAGGTTAAACTCCACACTTACTTTAATGTGAAAGAAGATGCTATGCAATTATATGGTTTTCTAAATAGAGAAAATCTTGAGATGTTTAAACTTCTTTTGACAGTTAACAAGGTTGGACCAAAGATTGCTTTGGGAATACTTTCTACATGCCCAGGTGATATGCTTAAAATGTCAATTGTCAGTGGTGATTCTAAAACTATTGCAAGTTCACCAGGTGTGGGTGCAAAAACTGCTGAGCGCATCGTTCTTGAACTAAAGGATAAGATTGAAATAGAAGGTGTGGAGGACTTTGTACCAGAAAACAGTTCTGCTGAAAGTTCACTATCAAATGATGTGGTAGATGCACTAGTGGAATTAGGATATTCAAAATCAGAAGCTATATCTGCTGTCAAACGTATTGAAATGGCAGAAGATATGAGCGTGGAAGATATGTTAAAGGAAGCTTTAATGCTAATTGGTTAAAGGAATTTGATTATGTCAGATAAGAGAGTTATTAAAACTGAAGTCACTGCTGAAGATAAAGCGGTGGAGAAAGGCTTAAGACCACAAAATCTAGATGATTATGTGGGTCAAGAAGCTATAAAAGAGAAAATTAAGGTTTATATCGAGGCTGCAAAGAATCGAAATGAGCCTCTTGATCACGTGTTATTTTATGGTCCTCCAGGCCTTGGAAAGACTACTTTGGCACTCATAATTGCATTACAAATGGGGGTTAACATTAAAGTAACAAGTGGACCGGCTATTGAGAAGCCAGGAGAGATGGCAGCCATCTTAAATGGACTTCAAGAGAACGATATTTTGTTTGTCGATGAGATTCATAGACTTAACAGACAGGTGGAAGAGGTTTTATATCCAGCTATGGAAGACTATTCAATCGACATTATGATTGGAAAAGGCCAAGGAGCTAGATCTATAAGACTTGATCTTCCAAAGTTCACATTAATAGGAGCGACTACTAGAGCAGGCTTACTAACAGCTCCTTTGAGAGATAGATTTGGAGTTATAGATAAACTTGAATTTTACTCGGTAGATGAACTTAAAGAAATCATTATTAAATCGGCAGATAGACTTGATGTACAGATTGATGAAGAAGGTGCTTTGGAATTAGCTAGAAGATCTCGTGGAACACCTAGACTTGCAAATAGACTACTCAAAAGAGTTAGAGATTTTGCCCAAGTCAAATATGACGGAGTTATCACTAAAGAAGTGGCTAACGATGCACTTGATAAGCTGGACGTAGATAAATCTGGACTCGACAAAGGAGATAGAACAATACTTGAAACTATCATCATGAAATTTGGCGGAGGCCCAGTGGGAATCGACTCTATAGCAGCGGCCATAGGCGAAGATTCCGGAACACTTGAAGATGTGTATGAACCATACTTAATTCAGAACGGATTTATCCAAAGAACTAAGAGCGGAAGGGTTGCTACAGACCTTGCATACAAACATCTTGGTATTGAAAAAGAACAGTAAAATTGCTATATTTATATGTAGCGAATTTAAAAGAAAAGGAGATTTTTAAAATGAAAAGAATTATTTCTATCGTACTAACTTTAACATTAGTATTAGGTATGTCAGGCATCATTATGGCTCAGACACCTGGTACAGATGTATCAGCAGGTAGAGGTTGGGGATCTTACTCAATCCACGGAAATAATGCTGAAGACAAAGGTGAGTGGGAAAAGAGCTTGCAGACAGCTAAACCACCTCAGAAATGGGTTACAGATTCATCTCTTGAAGCTGTAAAGAAGAGCGGAATTGATGCTTACTACACATATGGTGAATGTGCTAAATTCAAGAGCTCAAAAGCTGACGGATATGTTCTTGACGTAACAAGTACTGGTTGGAGTGCTAACTACAATCCAATGACAGGTAAAGTTGTTCAGTCTAACCCTTGGGGTGTTACAACTACTAAGGTAGTTCCTGTTGATAGAGGACGTTTCTACACAGTTGCTTTCAAGATTAAGAGTACATTACAGAACGAAATCACAATCTGTAATGATACTACTGTAGTGGAAGTTGGCGGAAAGAAACTTCACTATACAAAGGGTACTGGCAAGTATAATTACACTAAACACTTCCACATTAAAGCATATGACAACACTGATCCGGATGGAGCTGCTCTAGCAGTTCAGAGCATTTCAGCTACATATGCTGGCAAGAGTGTTTTAGCTAAAACTAAAGATTTCAATAACCTAATTGGTGTTGATAGCAGAAATACTGATTATGTAAATGTTACTATGACTGTATTAGTTCCTAATGATAAAGCTGATTATCAGAAGAAAGCTAAATCACCTACAATGGGTATCAAGATGGCATATGGTGCTTTCTTGAAAGAATATGCTGATGAGAACAACATGAAGGGTGAAATTGAAGTAAAAGACTTCAAGGTTACTGCTGGTAATGTTGCAGCTACAGCTGGTAAAGCTAAAGTTAAATCAGTTAAGGCAGCTAAGAAGAAATTAACAGTTAAGTATAAAGCTTCAGGCGCTAAGAAGTACCAGGTACAGGTAGCTCTTAAGAAGAACTTCAAGAAGGGTCTTAAGAAGAAAACTACTACTAAGACTAAATGGACTTTCAAGGGCCTAAAGAAAAAGAAAAAATACTATGTAAGAGTTAGAGGCGCTAAGAGCTATAACGGAACTTACATTTGGGGCAAATGGTCTAAAGTTAAGAAGAAAAAGACTAAATAATATGCTATAATAGACTAGCTATTTTGCTAAAAGGAGTAATTAATTATGTCGTCAAAAAATTATATTGATGTGGTCATCGATGGTAAGATTTACAATATCGGTGGTTTCGAAAGCGAGGCTTATCTACAAAAAGTAGCTTCATACATCAATAATATGATTTTAGAATTTAAGAAAAATGAAGATTTCAGAATGCAGAAGCCAGATATGCAACGCATTCTTCTTGAAATCAACATTGCTAACGATTACTTCAAGGCAAAGAAACAAGCAGATCTATTAGAAGATGATTTAAGTATCAAGGAAAAAGAAGTGTATGATTTGAAGCATGAGTTAATCCTGTCAGATGCCAAGGCACAGACAGCTACTGATGAATTAGAAAGTGCACTGGAAAAGATTAAAGAGCTTGAGAAAGAAATCATCAGATTACAATCCAAATAAATAATTATAAACGATCAGGCTTAACGGCCTGGTCGTTTTTAACATTCTAACGATACTTTAATAATAAAAATATAGGTTATAAACATGAAAAGAGACATAGAACTCTTAGCACCAGCTGGTTCATATGATATTGCGATAGCCGCTATCAATGCAGGAGCAGATGCAATATACTTGGGCGGAGAAAACTTTGGTGCAAGAGCTAATGCAGAAAATCTAAATACTGATGAAATAATTGATGTTTTAAACTATGCGCATCTTAATGGTCGTAAAGTATATCTTACAATCAATACACTTCTTAAAAACAAAGAGATTAAAAATGATCTCTATGATTTTGTGCGTCCTTTATATGAGAATGGATTAGACAGTGTGATAGTCCAAGATATTGGAGTATTGTTATTTATTAAAAAGCATTTTCCTGATCTTAAGATTCATGCAAGCACACAGATGACGATAAGTGGAAAAGAAACTGTAAAGTGGCTAAAAGATTTAGGAGCTGGGCGTGTAGTTTTACCAAGAGAGTTATCGATAGATGAAATTAAAGATCTTAAAGGAACTGATATTGAAATAGAATCATTTGTGCATGGAGCACTTTGTTATTGTTACTCTGGACAATGTTTGCTAAGTAGTTTTATTGGTGGACGTAGTGGAAACAGAGGAAGATGTGCTCAGCCTTGTAGATTGCCTTATGATGTGATTTACGATGGCATGTTAATTAATGATGCAGATGAAAAATATATACTTAGTCCAAAAGATATTTGTGCTTTATATTTGCTACCAGACATTATTGATTCTGGTGTTACTTCTTTAAAGATAGAAGGACGAATGAAAAAGAAAGAGTATGTCTGTGGCGTTGTAAGTATTTATAGAAAATACTTAGATATGATTTTGAATGGCGAAAAGTTTGAAGTGGAAGAATCTGATATCAAACTTTTGATGGACTTGTTTAACAGACATGGTTTTAATGAAAGTTATTATTACACAAAGAATGGTAGAGATATGATTTCTCTCAAAGAACCTGCTTTTAGAGAAGAGAACAGAGAGTTTACAGATTACTTACGTGAGAAGTACTCTAATAAAACTTTAATGAAACCTTTGTATATTAATGTTAAATGTAAGGTGGGAGAACCTTTTGAAATCTCTGGAGAAGTGGATGGTGAAGAAATAGTGGTTAGTGGCTCTGATGTGGAAGAAGCTCAAAATATGCCGCTAGAATTAGAAACTTTAAACAAACATGTTAACAAGACTGGAAATACTGATTTTGTATTTGAAGACATTGAGTATGATATGGATGATAACACTTTCTTGCCAGTG
This sequence comes from Eubacterium sp., assembly GCA_017965495.1. Lineage (GTDB taxonomy): Bacteria > Bacillota > Clostridia > Lachnospirales > Lachnospiraceae > Eubacterium_G. Next base: position 29,862 of record JAGCPW010000034.1, read on the forward strand.
TCAGAAATTAATGATATTAGAAGAAAGTATTTAGATTTAGCATATGAAAAATCATTAGCTAAGTTTAAAAGAGAGTGTGAAGAGATAGAAGAGACAGAAATTGCTAAAGAAGAAGTTGATAGTGAACAAAGGTTAATTACAGTTTCAGTCTCATCGTTTGATCAATTGAAAGAGACTTTGTCTAGGGATTTTGTAGACAGAGTGTATATAGATTTAAATTTATTCCCATTGGATGATGTTGAAAATGGAATAGAATTAGTAAGAGAAAAGAATGTTAGTGTTTATATTGCACTTCCATATGTTGCAAGAAAAGACGATATTAAAATAATCAAAGACAATTATTTGAAGATAATTAAAGAGGCGGACGGAGTACTTGTCAGAAATATTGAACAGTATTTCTTCCTCAAAGATTTAGTAGATATAGACTTTGTTTTTGATTATAATGTGTATGTATGGAATGACGAGACTAAAAACTATTACGATAGTTTAGAAATCACATCTACAGTTCCAGTTGAACTAAATGAAGCTGAACTGTTAGAACGCGGAGTAAAAGACGAAGAGTTTATTGCATACGGATTTATTCCAATGATGATAAGTGCAAACTGCGCATTTAAGACATTGGATAGATGTGAAAAGAAAAATGATAGATACGCACTTAGCGATAAGATAAATAACGAATTTGTAGTTAGATGTAATTGTTCACATTGCTACAATGTAATGTATAACTGCAATGCCACATCTTTGTTTAAGTATAAGGATGATATTGAAAAACTAAATCCAAAATCAATTAGAATTTCATTTACTAACGAGAGTGCAAAACTCAGCTCACAAGTATTAGATTTGACTGAGAGAGCTTTTGTGGCAGGCGAATTGGTGGAGGATTTACCAAATACTACAAGAGGACATTTTAAACGCGGAGTTCTTTAATGGAGACCTATTTAATCACAGTAAGTAAATACTTATTTATTGCTCTTATGTTGTTTTACACATGGGAGTGTTTTAGTGCGCTCAGAAGTAAGAACCCAATCAAGCAAGCAGGAATTTATCAAAGACAAAACGGAGTAATCTTTTTAGTCTATTTGATTGGTATGGCTATGGTCTTTATGTTTGAAAAAGATGTGCCACAGATCAATGTAATCATTTTAGGTGGAGCACAGCTTTGTTTCTTGATTATTGTACTTGGTGTTTTCCCTGTAATTTATTCTAATATTAATAAAGCGATTCTAAGTAATATGTGTATGTTGCTGACGATTGGTTTTATTATTTTAGCAAGACTTGATTATCAAGGTAGTATTACACAGTTTATTATTGTGGCTGTTGTTTCATTGCTATCTTTGATTGTGCCATATATGATGCAGAAAGAAGATTTTCTAAAGAAACTTACATGGGTTTATTGCCTGGTGGGTGCTGCATTATTGATTATAGTTTTAGGCCTCGGTGTCATTAGTAGAGGTGCTAAACTTTCTATGGAGATTGGTGGATTCACATTCCAACCATCAGAGTTTGTAAAAATACTATTTGTTTTCTTTATGGCGGGATTCTTAGCCAAATCTACAGAGTTTAAACATATTGTGATATCAGCAGTATTAGCGGCTGTGTTTGTTGGACTATTAGTTTTGTCCACAGACTTGGGAAGTGCTCTAATATTCTTTATGACATACTTGTTTATGCTTTATGTGGCAACAAAGAAAGCAAGATATTTATTCTTAGGATTTGGCGGAATGTCGGTGGCATCTGTCATAGCGTACTTTTTATTCTCGCACGTTCAGACTCGTGTGGAAGCTTGGCAAGATCCATGGAGCATTATCGACGGCAAAGGATACCAAATTACACAATCATTGTTTGCTCTAGCTAATGGTGGATTTACTGGAACAGGTCTTTATCAAGGTCAACCTACTGATATTCCGGTAGTAAAGAAAGACTTTGTCTTCTCGGCTATAGGTGAAGAGTTTGGTGGTATCTTTGCTATGTTATTAATTTTAGTTTGTTTGACATGTTTTATCGCATTTTTGATTACTGCGATGAAACAGTTGTCATTATTTAATAGATTGATTTGTATTGGACTAGGAATTCAGTACGCAGTTCAAGTTATTTTGACTGTAGGTGGAGCAATTAAGATGATTCCATCTACAGGTGTTACTTTGCCGCTAATTAGTTATGGTGGTAGTTCAATACTTAGCACGTTATTTGTCTTTGCAATAATCCAAGGATTGGCAATAGTGGGTACAAATAATGAAGAACTTCATATGGGTAAAAAATATGAAGATGATAAAGACACACAAAAAGTGAAAAAGAGGAGAAAGAAAATTGAGCAGACGCAAGAACTCCCAAAGCTCTAAGAGCGAAAAGAGAAAATTGAATAAGCAGACTTGGGTAGTAACATTGTTCTTCTCAATCATTTTCTTCTTTATGATTGGATACTATGTTTACTTTATTGTGGCTGACAGTCAAGAGGTTGCTAGTAACAGCTATAATAAGAGAGTAGATGATAGACAAGAGAAGATTCAAAGAGGAACCATTTATGCTAGTAATGGTGAAATACTAGCTTATTCTGATCCTGGTTCTACAGGAAATAAGAATAGACATTACCCATACGGAAAAACTTTTGCACATGTGGTTGGTATCTCTACACATGGAAAGTCAGGACTCGAAAAATCTTGCAATTACGATTTGCTTTCCACACGTGATACACCTTTCCAGGAAATCATTAATGACTTCCAAGGCAAAAAGGAAAAAGGTGCAGATGTATATTCTACATTAAAAGTTAAACTTCAAAAGAATTGTTACAATGCTCTAGGTGATAGAAAAGGCGCTGTGTTTGCGATGAATCCAAAGACAGGTGCTGTTTTGGCGTGCGCGTCAAGACCATCATATAATCCAGAGACTATCGACGATATTTGGAAGAAACTGGCGAAAGATTCAAAAGATTCAAGACTAGTTAACAGAGGTACTCAAGGTAAGTACACACCAGGTTCTATATTCAAAACATTTACTGCCTTAGAATTTATGAAAGAAGACAGTGATTATAAGGACTTTAAATACAATTGTCATGGATATACAAATGTAGGCAAAGATAAGATTCACTGTTTTGACGGAAAAGCTCATTACAATGTAAATCTAAGAGATGCTTATGCATATTCTTGTAACTCAGCATTTGCCACTATAGGCAGAGACTTAAATATGCGAAAGTTCAGAAACACTTGTGAGACTGCATTGTTTAACAAAGATTTGCCGTTAGACATTGAATCAACTCAGAGCAAATTTAATTTAGATTCTGACTCTAGTGAGTGGGATATTGCATCTACATCTATTGGACAGGGAACTACCACAGTTTCACCAGCTCATATGTGTATGGTGGCTTCAGCCATTTACAATAAGGGTGTTTTGATGAAGCCTTACTTGGTAGATTCAGTTATTAATAGTTATGATGTTATTGTAAAAACCACTGAGCCAGATGAATATAAAGAAATAATTCCTGAAGATGAAGCCAAGAAGCTAAAGAGCTATATGAGAAGCGTTTGCAAGTACGGTACAGCCAATATGATGGCGTATTCATCATATAAAGCCTACGGCAAAACAGGTACAGCTGAACTTAACAGCGACGATGATATTAACTCATGGTTTATGGGCTTCGCCAAAAAAGGTAAAAAGAAAATTGCTATTGCAGTTTGTTTAGAAGATATTAAACAAGGTTCGGGATCAGCTACAAGTGTAGCCAAAGAAATCTTTGACTCATACTTCAACTAACTCGTTGAAATAAGAAATATAATAGTATATACTTAAAACGAATAATGGTAAGGTTATACTAACCTTGGTACAGGAGGTTGCTATGCAGAAGGCAGTCAGCTGTGGCGGGGTAGTTATATTTCGTGGAAAGATATTACTGTTATATAAGAATATTAAGAATAGGTACGAGGGGTGGGTATTACCCAAAGGTACCGTAGAAGAAGGCGAAAGTCATGAACAGACAGCCTTAAGAGAAGTACACGAAGAAGCCGGAGTTAAGGCTAAAGTGCTTAATTACATAGGAAAGACCGAGTATTCCTTTACAGTTCCAAGTGATACTGTAGAAAAAGAAGTACACTGGTATTTGATGACGGCAAATAACTATTATAGCAAGCCACAGAAAGAAGAGTATTTCTTTCATTCTGGTTACTATAGGTATATTGAGGCATATCATTTGCTTAAGTTTCCAAATGAAAGAGCTATGTTGGAGAAAGCTTACAAGATGTATCAAGACATTAAAAAGAAATCCAAATAGTTAAAAGAGACAGGCTTACGCCTGTCTCTTTTAAAAAGGAGAGGTATGAATTACCAAAAGAAATTAGATGAATTAATTGAAAAACTTCAAAAAGAAAATGCAAAACCCACATTGCTTTTGCATGCTTGTTGTGCGCCTTGCAGTAGTTACTGTTTAGAGTATTTGTCGAAGACTTTTGACATTACTGTTTTGTTTTATAACCCTAACATCGAGAGCGAGTTAGAGTTTAATAAGCGTGTAGATGAATTAATAAGATTTATTGATGAGTGTAGATCTATAGAGGGTGTAAATTTAGAAATTTTAGACTACGATAATTCTGAGTTTTATGATGCAGTTCAAGGCATGGAAGATGCTAAAGAAGGCGGAGCAAGATGTTTTAAATGCTATGAATTAAGACTTAGAAAAACAGCAGAATATGCTAAAGAACACGATTTTGAATATATAACAACCACGCTTACAATAAGTCCACACAAGAATTCCGAGAAAATCAATGAGATTGGACTTAGAGTGGCTGAAGAATATGGTTTGAAGTATTTGCTATCAGATTTTAAAAAGAACGATGGCTTTAAAAGGTCAATTGAATTGTCTAAAGAGTATGATTTGTATAGACAAAGTTTTTGTGGATGTGAGTTTTCTAAAAGGGATTAGTTCGTTGCACTAACCCTTTTAATATGATATATTTTTTATGATATTTTGAAGGAGAAAAAACTATCATGATTTGTCCTAATTGTGGAAAAGAATGTACAGAAGATGAATATTTTTGTCGTAAATGCGGTACAAAAGTAGGCAATTTTCAGTTCGTTTCAAACAATGAAGAAAAAGTTCAAGATGATTACTCGGAGACGAGTGGTTTTAATAATATTGTCGGAGGAATTCCTGAAAAGGAAATGCCAGAAGATGACCTAGGAAAGACGATTGACACTAGTCACATTTTGGATAACGAAGAAGTGACAGCTAGTTTTAAAGACCCAAGTAAAGAAAAACCTATTGAACTAGGTTCTGTGGATGATGACTTTGGAATGATTGACGATGATGATCAAGATGCAGGAAAGAACTATGAATCATCAAGCGTGGAGGGTGTTAAGCCTGAAAAGAAAAAGAAGACTAAGCTCATTGTCATTTGCGTGCTTGCGGCTGTTCTTGTGGCTATACTTGGAACTATAGGCGTTATTTATGCTACAAAAACATCTAAGTTTAATAAGTTCTACAGTGCTGGTACTGTGCTTTATAATCAAAAGAATTATTCTGATGCTAGAACTCAGTACATTCAAGCTGCTAGTAATGCATTCACATCAGGACAAAAGATTAAAGCATACAAAATGGTTTATGCCACAGATGAGATGTTAGGTGGTTACGACAAAGAAGAAATTGCTTACATGGAAGCATTAGTGGATTTGGACGATGATAATATTGAGTTTTACAAAAACTTGATAATTCTATATCAGAACAATGGACTTGATTCAAAGATTGGTGAATTGATTTCATCAGCACCAAAGGATATACAAGATAAACTAAAAGACTTTGACGGAACTATTCCTACGGTTAACTATCCAGAAGGTAAGTATGCAAAGCCATTAGAAATAGAACTTTCAGCTACTGATGGTGTAAAGATTTACTATACACTTGATGGATCAAAAGTAGAGGATAGTCAAACACGTAAAGAGTATAAGAAACCATTCATGCTAAGCGATGAAGGTCAGTACAATTTGCGTGCTGCATCTAAGTCAAAGAACGGCAAATTTAGTAAAGAGTTCCAAGGCAAATATGAATTAGATTTTGGTAGTGTAAAAGAGCCAAGTGTGAATCTAGATAGTGGAAAGTATACTGAACAAAAGAAAATCAAGGTTACTTGCGATCCAGGTTGTACTATATACTATACAAAAGATGGAACTACACCTACAGAAAAGTCAAAGAAATATAAGAAAGCTATAAAGATGCCTAAGGGTACTAGCTTATATTACTTTGTGGCGGTTAATAAAGATGGAATATCTAGTGGTGTGATAACAAGAGCCTATGATTACTCTCCAGACTTTAGTTTTAGTTATGATGAGGCTTTAAATGCTTTATCGTCTAACTTAGTTTCGAATAATATATTTGAGAGTAAAGATGGAACATTTAAAAATAAAAATATTGGATATTTAAATTATAAATCTGTTGAAGAGATGGATGGCGCATTCTATTACGTAATTCAAGTTGAGATATGTGATAAGAATGGCAAGACTAAATCCACATCGTATTACGGAGTATCTACAGATTCTGGACATGTAGAAAAGGTTAATAGGTCCGGAGGCAAGTATTCGATTGAATAAGATTAAAATGACGGGTTTTTACCCGTCATTTTTGTATAAAAAAAGCTCCTATTTCTAGGAGCTTTTTGTGCAGGTGGAGGGACTTGAACCCTCATGCCCCGAAGGGCGCTGGATTTTGAATCCAGTGCGTCTGCCAATTCCGCCACACCTGCCAGCGAGATAAATTCTATCATTTTACGAGTATGTTGTCAAATATGTTTTATATGCCGTATTTTCTTTAAAATACGGCTTTTTTATTGCTATATCGCATAGAATTTAAGGGTGATTTGGGGTATAATATAACGGAGTATGTAACTATATAATTCGGAGACAAACAATGAAATTTAGCGTATCAGGAATGGGCTGCGCAGCGTGTGTAAACAGGGTGGAAAATGCAGTCAAAAATGTTGATGGTGTTACATCTGTAGATGTAAGTCTTCTTACCAATTCTATGGAGGTAGAAGGCAGTTTTTCTAATGCAGATGTTATCCAGGCAGTAAAAGATGCGGGTTATAAAGCTGATTATCTAGAAGAAGGTAAAAGCATTATTACAGAAGAAAAACACCAGATGTCAAAAGAGACTAAAACTATTCTTATTAAGCTTATTGTTTCAATATGTTTGCTAGTTCCTTTAATGGTTGTCTCTATGGGCAACATGTTTTTAAAAGTAACGGACAATTACGTTTTGATAGTTGCGATTGAAATAATTTTATCTTTTGCAATTATCTTGATTAACTATAAATATTTCGTTAACGGTTTTAAATCTATTATCCATATGTTTGGAACAATGGATTTGCTAGTGGCTTTAGGATCTGGAATTACATTTATTTATTCAACTGTAATTGCTATAAAAATTTTCAAAGACCCAAGTCAAGGCGAGCATATGATTCACAGTATTTATTTTGAATCAGCCGCTATGATTTTAGTTTTTATAACACTTGGAAAGTTCTTGGAATCTTACGCCAAAGGAAGAACCACTGGCACTATTAAAGAACTAATCCATCTTGCTCCAAAGACTGCCATTATAGAAGTTAATGGAGAGCAAAAAGAAGTATCTATAACAGAGATTAAGACAGGTGATATTTTCATAGTTGAACCTGGTAAGAATATTCCAGTAGACGGAGTGATTGTTCATGGCTTAAGTAAAGTGGATGAATCTATGCTTACAGGAGAGTCTGAATTTGTAAATAAACAGATTGATTCTAAAGTTTATGCTGGAACTAAAAATCACGAGAGACTTATTAAGTGTAGGGCTACAGAAGTAGGTACAGATACTACGCTTGCTAAGATTATAGATATGGTAAGCAAAGCTTCGTCATCTAAAGCGCCTATTGCAAGAATTGCAGATAAAGTGGCATCAGTATTTGTTCCAGTCATTTTAGGAATTGCAGTTATTACATTTATTGTTTGGATGATAGTTTCTAAAGATTTTGAGCAGGCATTAAACTTCGCATTATCTGTAATTGTTATTTCTTGCCCTTGTGCATTAGGACTTGCTACACCAGTTGCCATTATGGTTGGAAATGGAGTGGCTGCTAGTGTAGGAGCATTATTTAAAAATGCAACAGCACTTGAGATGTCAGGTAAGGCTAAAAATATTATGCTTGATAAAACTGGAACTATCACTAAAGGTGATGCGCTTTCTGATGTTATAAGAGAAGACAGTGCACAAGCTATCAAAGAATTCAAAGATATGAATTTATCTGTAACTATGTTATCCGGCGACAAAGAAGAAACAGCCAAATTCTTTGCCGAAGAAGCTGGAGTGGATGATTATGTATCTGAGATGAAAGCAGATCAAAAAGAAACTGAAGTGGCGAAGAGACTAGATAGCGGAGTAACTGTGATGGTGGGCGATGGTATCAATGATGCACCAGCACTTACAAGAGCAGATGTGGGAGTAGCCATAGGTTCTGGTACAGATGTGGCAATTGAGTCTGCAGATGTAGTTATAGTTAATGACTCGCTAATGACAGTTTCAAAAGCAATTAAGATTAGTAAGTTAGTAATTAAAAATATAAAACAGAATTTATTCTGGGCATTTATTTACAATATCATTTGTATTCCAGTGGCAGCTGGAGTTTTCTTCCAAGCATTTGGCTGGAAACTTACTCCGATGATCGGAGCCTTATGTATGAGTGTATCAAGTGTGTTTGTGATTCTAAATGCTTTAAGACTAAATCTTTTAAAGAAAAGGTATAAGTAAATGAAAAAGTTAGTATTGATTGACGGACATAGTATTTTGAACAGGGCTTTTTATGGAGTACCTGTATTTACCAATTCAAAAGGAGTTCACACTAATGCAGTGTATGGATTCCTTAATATTATGTTTAAAATTATTGAACTTCAGAATCCAGATTATTTTGCAGTGGCTTTTGATGTTCATGCTCCGACATTTAGACATAAGATGTTTGACGATTACAAGGGCACTAGAAAACCTATGCTTCCAGAGTTAAAGGAGCAAGTTCCTTTGATTAAAGAATTGCTTGGAAAGATGGATATTAAAACTTTGGAACTTGAAGGTTACGAGGCTGATGATATTTTAGGAACAATGGCTGGCCGTGGTGAGAAAGAAGGCTTAGAAGTATCTGTTATTTCAGGAGATAGAGACTTACTTCAACTAGCTACAGACAAAGTTCAAATTTGTATTCCAAAAACTTCAAAGGGTCAAACTACCGTTGAATATTACAATGCAGATGCTGTTAAAGAAAAGTATCATGTTACACCTGCAGAGTTTATTGATGTAAAAGCTTTGATGGGTGATTCATCTGATAATATTCCTGGAGTTCCTGGTATTGGTGAAAAGGGAGCTACCAATATTATTTCTGAGTTTGGTTCAATTGAAAATGCAAAAGATCACGCAGAAGAAATATCTAACACAAGAAATAAAAATGCATTTATTGAAAATTATGAACTTGCAGTTCTAAGTAAAGAACTTGCCACTATTGATACTGATTGTCCGGTTGATGCTAAAGTATCAGAGTGTGAGTTTGGAGATATCTACACCAAAGAAGCTCTTGATATGGTGAAAGAACTCGAGATGAAGAGTATGATATCTCGTTTTGAGAATGTGGATAGCGCTAATGATTTTGAAGAGAACTTCCAAGTAGTTAGCGATGCTAAAGAGATAGATAAACTTTTTAGCGAGGCAAAGAAGGCAGATAAGATTGGTCTATTTATTTATGAGACAGATAAGTTAGAAGGACTAGGACTTTGCTTTGGAGATGAGGCATATTATATTAAAACATCTGCAGCTAAGTCAGATGAGAGTTTGGATGATATTTATTCTAGATTCACTGGTGAAGCAGAAGAATCATCTGAAAGTGATATAAAAACAAAAATCAAAGAACTAGTTCAAACTAAGAAACTAGTTAACAACGATGTTAAGAAATATAATAAATATTTAGAAGCAACAAAAGATGATGAAGTGTTTGATGCATCTCTTGCAGCATACCTTCTAAATCCTTTGGCTAACTCTTATGAGTACGATGATATAGCAAAGGATTATCTTGGATTATTGCTTCCTGCAGAGGAAGAGATTTTCCCTAAGACCAAGAAGGATGAAACTCCAAGTAGAGAGATAGAAGACAATGTTAAGCGTTTTGTTTGTATGAATGCTTATGTTTTATACAACGCAAAAGATAAGTTAGAAGAAGCTTTAAAAGATACTGAGATGTATGATGTTTACAAAGATATTGAAGTTCCTTTGTCTTTTGCGCTTTATGATATGGAACAAGTTGGCATTCATGTGGATGGAGATGCGCTAAAAGAATACAGCAAAACTCTGCAGAGTAAGATTTCTGAAATGGAAAAAGAGATTTATGAAGAGGCTGGACATGAGTTTAACATTAACTCGCCTAAACAGCTCGGTGGAATCCTGTTTGGTGAGATGGAACTTCCAGGTGGAAAGAAAACTAAGACTGGTTATTCCACATCGGCACAGGTTCTAGAAAAGTTAGAACCAGACTATCCATTTGTTAGAAAGATTTTAGATTATAGACAATTAACAAAACTAAACAGCACTTATGCTGAAGGTTTGCAAAATTATATAAGTGAAGACGGAAGAATTCATGGAACATTTAATCAGACTGTAACGGCTACAGGTAGAATTAGTTCAACAGATCCTAACCTTCAAAACATACCTGTTCGTATGGAAATGGGAAGAGAAATTAGAAAAGTATTTGTACCAAAGGATGGTTGTGTGTTTGTGGATGCAGACTATTCACAAATTGAACTTAGAATCCTAGCAAGTATATCTGATGATAAAAACTTGATTGATGCTTATAAGAATTCAAAAGATATTCACGCATCCACAGCTGCACTAGTTTTTGGTGTGAAAGAAGATGAAGTGACTCCGCTCCAAAGAAGAAATGCTAAAGCAGTTAACTTTGGAATCGTTTATGGTATTAGTTCGTTTGGACTTAGCCAAGATTTATCAATTAGTAAAAAGGAAGCACAGCAATATATAGAAGATTACTTCAAGAGTTATCCTGGAGTTAAAAAATATCTGGATGAGTCTGTTGAGTTTGCAAAAGAAAATGGATATGCACTCACACTTTATAATAGACGTCGTCCTATACCTGAACTTAAAGCTGGAAACTTTATTCAGAAACAATTTGGCGAGCGCGCTGCTATGAATTCACCAATTCAAGGTACGGCTGCAGACATTATGAAAATTGCAATGAATAAAGTGGCTGCAGAGATTAAGGAAAAAGACTTAAAGTCAAAGATTGTTCTTCAGATTCATGATGAGCTTTTGATTGAGGCTTATGAAGATGAAGTGGAAGTAGTAAAAGAATTGCTTAAGAGAAATATGGAAGAGGCAGCATCACTTAAAGTTCCGTTGGATGTGGATGTAAACACAGGCACTAACTGGAACGATGCGCACTAAGGAGTAAATATGGTTATTGGAGTAATGGGCGGAATAGGCTCAGGAAAATCAGAAGTATTAAATTATATGGAGACTAAGCACAACGCTGTCATTATTGAGGCCGACAAAGTAGCACACGACATTTTGCTTAACGATGAGAATGTTAAGAGTCAGGCTAAGAAAATGTTCCCAGATGCATTTGACGGAGATGAACTTAATACTGACAAGATGGCTGATATTGTGTTTAATGATCCAAATAAACTTGAGGCGTTAAATGAACTTACACATCCGCCTACTATCAATGCAATTATTGATCAGATTACAAAAGCAAAGACAAAGTATGTGGTAGTGGAATCTGCGCTATTCCTAGGAGAGGAAGTAGCGGACTTAACTGATGAACTCTGGTTCATTTACTGCGATAAAAAAGAAAGAATTAATCGCTTAGTTAAAACTAGAGGTTATTCAAAAGAAAAAGCAGTTGCTATTATTGCTAATCAACCTAATGATGAAGATTACAATTCCGCAGCTGATGAATTTATTGACAATACAGGAAGTTTCGATAAAACAATTGAACAAGTAGACTTCGCATTGTCAACAATGGAGTGCTAATTAATGATACGAACTATTGCTAGACAGATAAAACAGTATAAGCTAGCTTCAGTGCTAACATCTTTTGGTATGTTAGCAGAAGTGGTGGTGGAAAACTTTATTCCATTATTGATGGCTGTAATTATTGATTCCATAAACGATAAAAACATGGAAAAGATAGGAACAACATCCATCATAATGGTTCTTTTAGCTGCAGCTGGATTGTTTACTGGTGGAATGGGTGCTGTTTTTGGCGCGAAAGCCTCATCTGGACTAGCAAGAAACTTAAGAAAAGCAATGTATGAGAAAATTCAAACTTTCTCATTTTCAAATATTGATAAATTTTCAACATCAGGCCTAGTTACTAGAATGACTACTGATGTTACAAATGTACAAAACTCATATCAGATGATTCTTAGAATGTGCGTAAGAGCACCGGCTAGTATGATTGTGGCTATTGCTCTTGCATTTACTGTTTCACCAAAGATGGCATCTATTTATGTGGTGGCAGTATTAGTTCTAGGTTGTATTATTGCAATTATTAGTTTTAGAGCGCACAAATATTTTAAGCAAGTGTTTGAACGCTATGATGATTTAAATGAGAGTGTACAAGAAAATGTTACTGCTATGCGTGTGGTAAAAGCATATGTGCGTGAAGACTACGAGAAAGGTAAGTTTGGAAAAGCTAGTTATAACATTTACAAAATGTTTGTAAAAGCTGAGACCATTGTTTCGTTCAACTTCCCGGCTATGCAGGCTACTATGTATGCATGTATTATCGCAATTAGTTGGCTTGGAGCACATTTAATTATTCAGAGTGGAAACACAACATTTACTACAGGTAATTTAACTTCGCTTTTGGCATACTGTATGAATATTTTGATGAGTTTAATGATGTTATCATTTGTTCTAGTAATGATTACAATCAGTGCAGCTAGTGGACATAGAATAGCGGAAGTATTAAATGAAGAGCCTGATATCACAAACGGTGAAGATCCACTATATGTTATTCCAAACGGATCTATCGATTTTAAAGATGTAGTGTTTAGATATAACGCAAATAGTGAGAAGCCTGTTTTAGATAATATTAATATACATATTGATTCTGGTGAGACTATTGGAATTATGGGTGGTACAGGTAGTGCCAAGTCTTCGTTCGTTAACTTGATTCCTAGACTTTATGATGTGGAGTCTGGTGAAGTGTTAGTGGGCGAAAGAAATGTAAAAGATTATGATTTAGAGACTCTTCGTGAAAAGGTGAGTGTAGTTCTTCAAAAGAATGTATTGTTTAGTGGAACTATTATGGAAAACCTTAAGTGGGGCGATGAGAATGCCAGCGATGAAGAGTGTATAGAAGCTGCTAAACTTGCATGTGCTCATGAGTTTGTTATGGAGCGAGAAAAAGGTTATGACACAATGATTGAGCAAGGTGGCGCCAATGTTTCTGGTGGTCAGCGTCAAAGACTTTGTATCGCTAGAGCTTTAATTAAAAAACCTAAGATTTTGATATTAGATGATAGTACAAGTGCTGTTGATACTTTGACAGATAGCACTATTAGAAAAGCGTTTAAGGAAAATATTCCTGAAACTACAAAACTTATTATTGCACAAAGAATCTCATCTATTAAAGATGCAGATAGAATCATTGTTTTAGATGATGGAAAAATAAATGGAGTAGGAACTCACGAAGAATTACTTGAAAGTAATGATATTTATCGTGAGGTTTATGAACAACAGACTAACGACAATGCCGACTTCGATAAGGAAGGAGGCGATGAGTAATGGCTAAAAAACCAAAAGAGATCAAAGGATTTAGAGGAAGAGCCCAAGGTCCAAGAGTAAAAATAGATCATCCATTTAAAATACTTAGAAGAATCATTGCCTTTGTGGCAGAAAACTATAAGTTCAGAATGATTGCTGTTGTATGTTGTGTACTTATAAGTATTTTTGCAAATCTTCAAGGAACATACTTTACTAAAAACTTAATAGATGATTACATTATGCCTATGCTTAAAAACCATAGTACTGATTTTGAGCCATTGTTACAGGCGATTCTTAAAGTGTCAGTCTTTTACTTGATTGGTATTTGTGCGGCACTATCACAAGCGTTAATTATGGTTTATATCACACAAGGAACTATGAAGAAACTTCGTGATACTATGTTTAACCATATGCAAGATTTGCCTATCAAATATTTTGATACACATACATACGGCGACATAATGTCAATGTACACTAATGACGTGGATGCATTAAGACAGTTAATCAGTCAAGGTATCCCTCAGATATTTGAGAGTATAATATCTATTGTTTCAACATTTGCATTTATGATGATACTTAGCATTCCATTGTCCTTGGTAGCTTTGGTTATGGTAGGCATTACATTATTTGTAACTAAAGTTATTACTAAGAGATCTGGTAAGTACTTTGCCGAACAACAAAATGACCTTGGTACTGTAAACGGCTATATCGAGGAAATGGTTTCTGGACAAAAAGTAGTTAAAGTATTTAACCACGAAGAAAAAGCAATAGAAGATTTCAACGTAATAAATGATGAATTATTAAATTCTGCATATAACGCAAATAAGTATGCAAATATTACAGGCCCTATCAACGGACAACTTGCAAATATGAGTTATGTTATTTGTGCGTTAGTTGGTGGCTTACTTGCTATTAACAATCCACTTGGACTTGGAATGTCTATTGGTTCTTTAGTAAGTTTCCTAACTTACAATAAACAATTCTCAAGACCTATTAACCAAATCACTATGCAGATAAATGCAGTTATGATGGCATTAGCTGGTGGACAGAGAATATTCAAACTTCTTGATGAAGAAAAAGAAGTGGATGATGGATATGTCGAATTAGTAAATGCTAAAAAAGATGCTAATGGAGAGATAGTTGAATGCAGTGAACATACAGGTTTATGGGCTTGGAAGCATTATCACAAAGATTCAGACACTACTACATACCGCGAGTTAAAAGGTGAGATGGTATTAGATGGTGTGGACTTTGGATATGTCGAGGATAAGATAGTTCTTCATGACATTAAGATGTATGCAAAGGCTGGCGAGAAGATTGCATTTGTAGGTTCAACTGGTGCAGGCAAAACTACAATTACAAACTTGATTAACCGCTTCTATGATATCCAAGATGGAAAGATTAGATTTGACGATATAAACATTAATAAGATAAAGAAAAAGGATTTGCGTCGTTCACTCGGAATGGTGCTTCAAGACACTCATCTATTTACTGGAACAGTAATGGAAAATATTAGATATGGTAATCTTGATGCATCTGATGAAGATGTTATTAATGCAGCTAAGCTTGCAAATGCGGATGGATTTATTAGACAGCTTTCTGATGGATATGACACTATGCTTAAATCTGCAGGCGCATCACTTAGTCAGGGACAAAGACAGTTGCTTGCAATAGCAAGAGCTGCCATAGCAGATCCGCCAGCACTTATTTTGGACGAGGCTACATCAAGTATTGATACAAGAACTGAGCGAGTAGTTCAAGAAGGTATGGATGCTTTGATGAAAGGAAGAACCACATTCGTTATCGCTCACAGACTTTCTACCATCAAGAACAGTGATTGTATAATGGTAATGGAAAAAGGAAGAATAATTGAGCGAGGTAGTCATGATGAATTAATGGCTGCGAAGGGAACTTACTATAAATTGCAAACTGGAGCATAGACTCTTAAATAAATTAACTAAATAAGGAAAAGTGACTAACATGAAAACGTATAAGAATGAGCAACACGATGAAGAGAGAGCATTATACGGTTTGGACGGACTTGAGATTATAAATTGCAAGTTTGATGGACCTGCTGATGGCGAAAGTGCTATGAAGGAAGCAAAGAATATTGAGGCAAAAGATTGTTATTTCAATTTGCGATATCCTTTCTGGCACAATGACAATGTTTTAGTTGAAGACTGCGAACTAACAGAGCTTTGTAGAGCAGCATTTTGGTATTCTAATAACATTAAGATTCAGAATACTAAGATGCATGGAATTAAAGCAGTTCGCGAGTGCAGTAATATTGAAATAAATAATTGTGATGTTAAATCACCAGAGTTTGGCTGGGACAATGAAAATATTACTGCTAAAGACTCTAGTTTCGATGCTGAATATTTTATGATGAGATCTAAGAATCTTGAGTTTGATAAAGTTTCAATGACTGGCAAATATTCATTCCAATATATCGAAGATTCGACATTTACTAATTGTAACTTTGACACAAAAGATGCCTTTTGGCATGCAAAGAATATATTAGTTAAAGACTGTTATGTAAAAGGTGAATACCTTGCTTGGTACTGTGAAAATGTAACTTTTGAAAACTGTACTATTGAAGGAACTCAGCCACTTTGTTATTGCAAGAACTTAAAATTAATTAATTGCAAAATGATTAACACTGATCTTTCTTTTGAAAAGTCAGATGTTAATGCTGAGATTACAACAGAAGTTGATAGCATTAAGAATCCAAAAAGTGGAATTATTAAAGTTCCAAGTGTTAAAGAAATAATTATAGATGACCCAGAAGCAAAGGGTGAAATTATAGTCGAATAGTTTAAAGAGCATTCTATTATGAATGCTCTTTATATGTTATAATTACTATCAGAACATATCGGAATTAATAAATATAGGAGGAAGAATTTATGAAAAATTCAATTGCTGGAATTGTTTTTCTAGTAGGTGTAGTAGTAATGGTAGTTTGGGGCCAAGTCGGACATGCTTGGAATATTAGTTGGGTTGCAGCTTTTGTAGGTGTAATTGGATCCTCAATTGTGAAATTAGCTTTTAACGCTAAAGAAGAATCTGATGCAAAGAAACAACAAAACCAACAAGCAGCAACACCACAACCAACAGCAGAGGCTACTCCGGTAGAGCCAACAGTTGAAGAAGCAACTACAGAAGAAACTACGGATACAACAGTAGAATAATTTTAAATAGAGCGAAGATTATTCTTCGCTCTATAATTGTGTTATGCAAGAAGTAAAGATTGGAAAAAATGAAGCAGGACAGAGACTTGATAAGTTTTTATTCAAGTTTTTCAAAGAAGCTGGAAGTGGCTTCATTTTTAAGCAACTTAGAAAAAAGAATATTGTTTTAAATGACAAGAAAGCTACTGGCAAAGAATTACTTGAACTTGATGATAGTGTGAAGATTTATATGAAGGATGAAACTATTGCTAAGTTTAAGGGTGACAGTAGTTTTAAGAAGACATCTTCAGACATAGATATAGTTTATGAAGATGAAAATGTCATCATTGTTAATAAACCAGCTGGAGTTTTATCTCAGAAGGCTGATGATAATGATGTTTCATTGAATGAAATGATTATTTCTTATTTACTTGAGAATCAAAGTTTAACAGAAGAAGAACTACAGACTTTCAAACCAGGAATTTGTAATAGACTTGATAGAAACACAAGCGGACTAGTGGTGGCTGGAAAGACACTTAAAGGACTTCAAGTGATGTCTGAAGTAATTAAAGAAAGAGCTGTGGATAAATACTATTTAACAGTGGTAGATGGTATACTAGATGAAGGACTGGAGTTAGACGGATATCTATTAAAAGATGAAAAGACTAACAAAGTTTCTATTTCCAAATCTGATAATGGTGGAGATGAAATTAAGACATCTTTAGAACCAATTGATTTTGGCGAAGGTGTAACCATTCTTGAAGTTAAACTTATCACTGGAAAGACTCACCAAATTAGAGCACATCTTGCAAGTATTGGTCATCCTATTATTGGAGATAGAAAATACGGCAACGAAAAGACTAATAAGAAATACCCAAAGATTAAGAACCAATTACTTCATGCGTGGATTTTGAAGTTTAATGATTTGCCAGAAGGTTTTGACGAGCTTGAAGGCAAAAGAATAATGGCGGATTACCCAAGTGAGTTTAATCAGTTTATGGATGACGTAGAAGAATTTTAGTTATCCGGAATTACTGGGTGTAAAAAGGAGTATAAATGGGACACTGGAGTTCTAAAGGCTTGCGTGGAAGCACTTTAGAGGAAATGATTAATAGCACAAACGATAAGTATCGAGAGCAGGGGTTGGCTTTGATTCAAAAAATACCAACGCCTATTACTCCTGTGGAAATAGACCAGAAGTCTAGGCATATAACAAAAGCATATTTTGAAAAGCAAAGTACAGTAGACTATATCGGAACAGTTCAAGGTATTCCGGTTTGCTTTGATGCCAAAGAGTGCGGAAAAGATACTTATCCTTTGATGAATATACATGAACATCAAGTTCAGTTTATGAAAGACTTTGAAGCGCAAGGTGGAATTGCGTTTATCGTTTTAATGTTTACACATAAAAACGAGATCTATTATTTACCTTTTAAAGATGTTTTAGCTTTTTATGAGCGTGGTGAAAATGGCGGAAGAAAAAGCTTTACATATGACGAGATCGACAAGTCATATTTGATTAGTCAGTCGTCAGGTGTTCTAGTTCATTATCTAGAACAATTGCAGAAAGACTTAACATCAAGAGATTAACGTATATAGCGATAGACAAAAATTATAATTATATAATTAGGAGTTTATATGGCTAAAAAATTAGCGAAAAGAGGAAACATGAACGACAGAATGGAAGTCGTTCTAAATAAGTTTAGTTCTAGGATGACATCATACCCGCCAGGTATGTGTCCTTTGGTTATGTACAGATCTATTCTTCAAATGTCTATGAACCAAAGTTGTGGAAAGTGTATTCCATGTAGAGATGGTTTGGTGGAAGCTGAACGTATGCTTGATGATATTTTGACTGGAAAAGCTACTGAGAACACTCTAAAAGAATTAAAGGATCTTTGCACAATGATTTCGCAAACTGCTGATTGTGCAGTGGGCGTGGTTGCTGCTAACACTGTGTTAGACAGCATGAAAGAATTCAAAGATGAATATGAGAGTCATATTAAGCATAGGCTTTGTGTGGAGAATGTAGTTCAAACAGTTCCTTGTCTGACTCTTTGTCCTGCCAATGTAGATGTGCCAGGTTATGTTTCATTAATTCATAACCATGATTATGCTGGTGCAATCAATATGATTAGAAAGAAGAATCCTTTCCCAACAGCTTGTGCATATGTGTGCGAGCATCCTTGTGAGAAGAGATGTAGAAGAAGTATTGTAGATCAGCCTATCAATATAAGAGGTCTAAAAAAATATGCAGTAGACCAAATAGCTGCTGATAAAGTAGAGACTCCAAAAGCAAATGTATCTACCGGCAAAGAAATTGGAATAGTAGGTGGTGGACCTACAGGTTTAACTGCTGCATACTTTTTGGCGATGATGGGTCACAAAGTAGTGGTTTACGATGAGCACGAGAAACTTGGTGGAATGTTAAGATATGGTATTCCAGAGTATCGTCTTCCAAAGGAAAGGTTGGATGAAGATATCAATGCCATCTTAAAGTCTGGAGATATTGAAGTATGTCTTAACACAAAAGTAGGTAAAGATATTTCAATTGAAGAACTTAAGGAAAAATATGATGCTTTGTATTTGGGTCTAGGTGCTCAAATAGGTAACAGAATGCCAATTGATAATGCAGAATCTAAAAATGTTATTCCGGCAGCTGATTTTTTACAAAATATTGCTAATGGTGATAAGCCAGATTTAACAGATAAAGATGTTGTTCTAATTGGTGGTGGAAATGTTTCTATGGATGCTGCAAGAACTGCTGTTAGACTTGGTGCAAAGACTGTAAATGTTTTCACAAGAAAAAGAGATGATTACACAGCATTAGAAAGTGAAATAGAAAGCGCCAAAGAAGAAGGCGTTAGATTTAGAACACTTTTAAGTTTCTTACACCTTGAAGAA
>JAGCPW010000035.1 GCA_017965495.1 Eubacterium sp.
GTAGGTGCCTCTGTAGTTGCTTGCGTTGTAAACAAGTTTTCCCATGGATTATCTATTACTTGGCCCGGATTATCTCCTGCGTTATCAGCAAGTGCTGACACACCAAAAAGAGCCATTGCAACTGTAGTTATCAATAGTAGTTTAATCTTCATAGTCTTCTCCCTTGTACATAGTCGTCCATTCTTTTATATAGAAATATTTTAACACTATATATTTATAGTAACAACAATTCGTTGAGGATCTTTTCACTTTTTCATCAAAAAGAAGTGCCCCACCATTTGGTGAGACACCTCTTTTTATTTGTCTAGATTAAATCTAGTTAATTATTTTTTCTTAGTCTTTTTAGGTTTTGACCAAGCACCGAATACCTTAACTGTTCCGTCAAGAGTATAAGCTCTAACTTTAACGTAAAGTTTCTTTTTCTTCTTAAACTTCTTAGACTTAATAGTCAACTTAGTCTTAGTAGTAAACTTCTTAACTAAAGCTTTGCCTTTCTTCTTCTTAGAAACGTATACTTGATATCCCTTAGCACCTTTAACCTTCTTGATCTTAACTTTGATCTTCTTAGCAGATTTCTTCTTCTTAACTGCTTTCTTAACCTTAGCCTTATCTGGAATTCTAATTACAGGTACTGGCTGTGGTGTTGTAGGTTTAACTGTAGGTGCCTGTGTAGGCTTCTGAGTAGGAGCCTGTGTAGTAGGTTCCTGTGTAGGAGCCTGAGTCTCTGTAGGAGCTTCTGTTGAAGGCTCTACTGAAGGACTCTCTGAAGGAGCTTCTGTAGATGGCTCTACTGAAGGACTCTCTGAAGGAGCTTCTGTAGATGGTTCTACTGAAGGACTCTCTGAAGGAGCTTCTGTTGAAGGCTCTTCTGGTGGATATACCACATTTCCTTCTGAATCCTTAACTATTGGTTGATAGAACTGAACTGGATTTGCTAATCCTACCCAGCCCATTCCAACTGTAGCAGCTGCAACTTCATCTTTAATTTCAAGTTTACCAGTAACAGTCTGTAGTGCGCCTGTTAATGCTTGCTGTGCAGTGTTTCCTGAAACTACAACTTTACCGTCATCATTTGCAGCCTTAACTGGCCATTCAACTGTAAATTCTTCTCCAGCAGCAACTCTAGTTGTCAAATCTGGAATTCTTAGTGAAACCTGTGTAATCCAAGGTTCTGACCAGTTACTTGATGTTTGCTGAACTGCAATGTGTGAAGAATCATCTGCATCTACACCAGCTTTGGCAGTACCATTGCCCCAGCTGCCTGTATATACATAATAATCTCCAAATGCTGTCCAACCATCAACTGTAACATCAGTATCAGGTGTAACGTCGCCTGAAGGAGCTTCTGTTGAAGGCTCTACTGATGGTGACTCTGAAGGTGCCTCTGTGGATGGCTGTTCACCGTCATCTACGATAACACCAATCTGGTTTACACAATAACCCCATCCGTTAACTCCGGCTGATAGGTTAATTCTTACATATCTAAATGTACCTGCTAAATTGCTTGTATTAGGAATTAGATTTGCTGTTAACTGTCCGTCCTTTGTTGGAACAAAACCAGTTGATTCAGCAATTTGACTATAGTTTTCTCCATCGGCTGAAACGCCAATCTGAGTAGTTGCTGCATAAGTTCTTGGGTTTGTATATGCAAGAACGAATGATTCAACATCTTTAGCATCATAATCTTTCTTCAAATCAATATCTATAGTAGCTGCCTGTCCAGCGCCTGTTCTTATACATACTGTAGCGCCTTCGCCAGCTGCTGGTGTACCATCGATAGCACACTGTGAGCTCTCAAGTGTGTAATTGTCATTATAGAATGATGATACTGCTGTAACCTCTCCGCCTACAGCTTTATTCTTAGGACTTGAGAATAAGTCTAGTGGATCTGCTACTGTAATAGTTTCACTATATACAGGATCTGATGGATCCATACCTGCAACAATAGATACTGCTTTAAGAGTATAGTCGCCAGGGTTGAATCCGTAAGCAACATATTCTTGATTTCCATCTACGCCTTCGCCAATAAGAGTATCATTAGCGTAAACGTTATATGTATAACCATCCTGACCTTCTCCAGGAGTTACAGTAAATGCCATTGTTCCATAGTCTGGACTATATCCAGTAACGCTATCTGGAGCGTCTGCCTGTGGCTGTTCAGGAGCATCCTGTGGATTTTCTGAGAATACTGCCACTTCACGAGCTTGACAACCATATCCAACTGGTACAGCAACATAAATTCTTACTGTATCAACTGGTGCAGAATCTAATCTTGCAGATGTGAAATCTACATGAGTTACATATCTACCTTCATCTGCCCATCCTTCAACTATATCTCCAGATGTATCACTACCTGAAACTGTAGCTACTGTTGTAAATGTTCCCTTATATCCAAACTGAACCTGATAGCTGCTTGGGTAGAAGTTTGCATCTGCTGCTCTCCAATATACAGCTACCTGATCAATACTTGCTGCATCATATGCTTTATCTAATGCAATATCAAATGAACCTGGATTATCAGTAGTTGTGATTCCATCTCTTCCATCCCAACTAAAGACTTCACCATCATTTAGAGATGCAACTGTACCTTCTCTATGTACGCCAGTATCTGAAGCTGTTCCTAATAGAGCAAGGTTTCTGTCTGTGTTTACCCAGTCATCATATGGATTAACTGGAGCTGGAGATTCTGTTTCTCCTGTAGGAGCTTCTGTAGTAGGCTCTTCACCTTCTTCCATAGTCATGTTTGCAATTTCAATATCGTATGTGCCTGGATCATTAATAGAACCAAACGCAATAACGATCTGTACAGTATTAGCTTTTGCTGTGAAGTAGAAGTCTACATGTGTATCTCCATCAATAGCATATTCTTTTTCTGTGTACTGTCCACCTGTCAAAGCTTGAATTCTCATATTCTTTGCAGGTGTCGCACTAAGATCTACTGACAGTTTATAGCTTGTTCCATTTACAACTGGAATGTCAGACTTTTTAGCCTGTCCTTGCCATACACTATCTCCACCCCAATCATTATTAGTTACGAAGCCTTCAAATGTAGCTCCGTAAGCTGTGTCTGTTGAAGTGTTAGTTACTGTAGCCTGTGCCAAGCCATCAAATAACTCTGTCCATTCTAACTGTTCTGGAGCAGGTTCTTCTGTAGTTGGCTCTTGAGTTTCACCAGTAGGTGCTTCTGTAGTAGGACCTGGTGCTGGATCACCCTTCTTAATATAGAGGTCTGCTGCACCTGTAGTGGTTGTAATTTCTACATGTGTGTAAGCATTGTCATCCATCAATGTTGGATTTAGTTTAACTAATCCATTTGCAATTAGAGCAACAACGCCTGATGTAGTATCTACACCATTAACCAAAACTGTAGTATCTTCAGCTTTGTTATCTCCAGAGTAAATCATCTGGAATGTAATACCTCCATCACCATACCATGGTGCAGTTGAACCAACGATAGTATTAGTAACAATACTATAACCAATAGTGTTTCCACCAGATTCAACCATAGTATAAGTTAGATCAGCTGGATCAACATCAGCTGATGCATCATTACTTGGCATGAAAACTAATGATGACACTACCATTGCGATTGCACAAACATATGCAATCATTTTCTTGCTGAATTTTGTTAGTTTCATAAAATTCTCCTTTCGTTATTCAATTGTGTCCGACCGAGTTTCCTCGCCTAAACATAGTTAAATTATATCACTCTGAAAAATTGTGAGCAACTTTAAAACCACACAATTTGGTCTTCATTTTTTACCTATGTGTTCATATTTTATTGCACTAAAAAAAGAGCATCAGTACGTTAAGCTGACACTCTTTTTTTTCATATATTGAAATACTTATTTTTTTCTCTCACCATATTCTCTTCTCATCGCATCCATACTTACTACCCACTGTTTGCCAAACTTGCAGACATCTATTCCTTTTAGGAATTTGCCGTAGGAAACTGCTTTGCGAAGAGTGCTTTCATTTAACTCCCAAAACAATGTTGCATCTCCAAAAGATATTAATCCGTCAAAGGGAGTTTTTACTACTATTCCATTATCAAACAACTCGTTGCACGACAAATCTAACTCATCGTTCCATGAGATTCCAAATCCACCTTGATCTACTTTTACACTCTCATATAATTTCTCATTGTTTTTGAGCACGGCAAATGGTTTCCACTTTTTGAATAGTGGTTTTAAATCATACTTTTTTGTTATGCCTTCGGCAAACTGCACACTTAATTCATAGTCTGGCAGTGTTTCAACATTATTTACTTTATGAAACATATAAACCTCCTATAATTTATGTATTTCTTTAGTTTCCCACATTTCTAAAAGTTCATCTTTATTGTTATTTGTCCATTCTTTTATTCTCTTTGCTTGTTTCTTCGGCAAACTACCATCTAAAATATTTCCAGTTTTTATTTCAACCACGGCAGCGTGTTCTGCATACTGAACATGAATATGGGGTGGGTCATGTTCTGATTGTGAAAAATACATTTTAATAGTTAAACCATCAAATCTTGATATGATTGGCATACTCTTTCTCCTTTCATAATATCACTATATAGTGATAGTTGCAATATAAAAAATTAGGAAGACTGGAGTATGTCTTCCTAATAATAATCCCTGTAGTATTAAATGTCAATAATTGTTTCTGTGATTTTTACGTTTTATCCGAGCACTACTGTAATATGCGCTTCATCTCCTAGTTTATCTACATCTTCTTTGGCGATCATATCCACATAGTCGCTCTCGTATTTTTCGCCATCAATATAGATTTCTTTTACTCTATACTGTCCAGCGTCCAAGCCAAATGGATTCTGATATGTCACACGAATATTTACACCTCTGAACATACATCTAGCAGAAGCCATGTTCTTCTCGAACTGCTCCGCCAAAAGTTTTGGCTCAAACTTAAGCGCTCCAAGACGTCCCTTTATACCATACATCTCCTCAAGCACTGTAAGTAGCAACCAGCTAGCTGCACCAGTTAGATAGTGGTACATTCCACGTCCTCTCTGGTTTACATACTCTGGCACACCTGGGTAAATCTCGCTCTTTGTGTAATCCATACAATGTTTATATAAAGTGTTGATAACTTTGAATCCTTCTTTGGAAAAGCCGCGCTTGTAAAGTGCGTTGGCATACATCACAGCCATGTGCGAGAACACTGCGCCGTTTTCCTTATGACCAAAGGCAAATCCAAACAATCTTCCAAGGTCAGTCTTCACTTCCTTAAAGTCAGTGTTAAGTCGATATCCACCTATCTCTTCGTCAAAGAGGTACTTATCAGCAGCCTTTACTATGTCAGCTACCTGCTCGTCTGTAGCCACGCCAGACATTACGCTAAACACCTGGCCAGTTAGCATCATACGAACGCCCGACTCAAACTCGCCTTCCACAGCCTTTCCGCTGTTGTCATAATAGCCATTAAACCAAGACAATCCTTCCTTGGATGAAGTCCACTCAGTTTCTCTTATGTGATTGCTGATCCAGTCAGACATATTTATAAGAATGCCACATAATTCTTCTATACTAATAGTTTCTGTCTCACCACTTATGTGATGTTTAACTGCCTCGCAGTACTCGTTTAGAGCAGCGCTCTTATCTCCGATTGAATCATATATCTCAGTATCTTTCTTTAGAAGTTCAACTAACTCTTTTGCTAGTTCCACTTCTTCTTTACCAGTTTTTTCCTTATAATCTTTTAAATTGTCAGCAAGGCCTTTTAAGTTTCCGCCGTAAAGTGCAGTAAATGCCACACTCTCGCCTCGCTCGTCAGCCATATCGAGTCCATCGTTCCAGTCTGCACCACGAAGTCTGATGTGGTTGTGCTCGCCCACGTCAAAGAACGCACTCACATGCTGAATTAGCAAATGCTCAAGAACAGTTCCCTCATATGCTTCTGCTGCATCTGTTAGTTGCTTATTGCCTTGTGCGTCATTCCAGTCTAGGTCTTTGTCTTCGCCGCGACAAACCTGCATATCCTTAAAATATGAATTCTGCTCTGCAAGAAACTCGATGTCACCAGTTTGTTCTATATATAATGCTGTGGTTAGATAAGGCCATGCGCCGTGATCCATCCACACGCGAGTGATATTGTTTCTGTCCGCAATAAACTCGCCCTGTTTACTTCCTATAATAGTGGCATTTGTTCCATCAAAACGAACTCCGCCAAAGTTATCGATTAGCATCTCGCGAACCTTCTCTGGATCCATAATGAGAAGTGCCAAACAATCCTGCCACAAATCTCTCCAGCCTCTACCACCTTTGCCGTAGTCGTGATGAGGTAGGAATGAACATCCATATATTCTTCTAAGCATTGGTTGGAAGTTAACCCAGTGCATCCAGTTATCAAAATCAGTATCTGAAGATCTATAA
>JAGCPW010000036.1 GCA_017965495.1 Eubacterium sp.
GAAATTCTTTGCATTGGAATCTAAACTTCTCCTTCGGACTACTTAAGAAGGTGGTTAGATATAGCATGATAGATTCCAGTTCGTTTTTGTATATATCTATATTGACAGCCACATTTAATGCTTTTATAAGCTATAATTATGGATCAAAATTCTTGATATTGGCTTCTGTCATTACTCTTTGTCGTGAGGGACAAATAATGTTCGATGGAATAGGAGAGGCAGTATGTCCAATATTTGGCGTGTATGTGGGAGAAAAAAATCACAAAGGACTGCGTGCAAGTTATTCTTTAGCTAATCGAACAGCTATTGTGGAAGGAATTATAACTACTGTTGTTTTGTTAGTTATAGCCCCATATGCCCCGGGATTTTTAAATGTGACAGACCCTGAAATGGCTAACTTAATAATAATTGGAATAAGACTAACAGCCCTTGGTTCAACATTTACCAGCCTATTGTACCTACTAACTTCTTATTATTTGACAATAGATCAGATTGCATTTGGAGTAGTAGCATGTGCTATGAGAGACGTTGTATTTAGCGTGCTCTTAGGTGTAACCTTAGGCAAAGCCTTTGGAGCAGTAGGAATGTTTGCTGGTCTAGGCGCAGCACCGGCAGTAGCATTTGGTATATGTATGCTAGTGCTTAGATTGCGCTACGGCAAAAAGGATTGTCCATTGCTTCTATCTAAGGTGCCAGGGCATAATAATATAAATAATTTCGAAGTATCAGTAGAACCTAAAAAGATTATTAAACTTCAGCAAGATGTAGGAAAATTGCTAGAAGATAATAAAGTAGAGGCACTAACTATTAACAGGGTTAAGCTACTTATAGAAGAGTTATATATGTTTATCTGGGAAAAGAACGATGAGAAGCCAGTACTAGGTGAAATGACTATATACATAGACCCTGATCAAATAAGAATTATAAGTAAAGATAACGGAGTTTTATTTGACATATCCAAGGAAGATGTAGATGTAACATCAATCACTTCATACTTGGTTTCTGCTTACATGGAGAAGTTAGGTGAGGATCGACAATACCTAACTACAATGAGTTTTAATAGAAGTACCTATATAATTAAAACGCAATCTTAAGGAAGGAGTATGAGCTATGATAGCGGAAGATCGCTTGTACTTAGAACTTTTGTTTGTGGGAGCATTCTTACTAATTGTTCTGTTAGTTAATAACATATTGCTTTACAAACAAAAAATCACAGATTATATCTCACTCATGACTATTGCTGGAATAGTTATGTGTGCTTTTGAGATTGCCTGGACAGTGGTAGAAAAAAATCCTGAGATTAACACGCTAGCATATATAGCGGGCTGTGGATATTGTATTTCGTTTGTAATTTTCGCCGCACTTTTGAACCGATATTTAGTCGATAGATTGGGATTGGAGATCAACAAAAGAAGACTTATCATAGGCTACATTATTCCTGTAGCAGCATTTTCACTCATATGTATAAGCACACCTTGGACACACCTAGTGTTTAAGATGACTGAGGCAGGCAAAGTGCAAGACATGGTATTATTCGAAACATTGTTCACAGGTTTGTTGTATTTCTATGTATTTTCCCCAATTTTAGTAGCAATATATTATCTTACATTGGGAAAGAAGAAAAAGCCTGAAAATGCCCAGGTACCAGTCAGTTTATTTATATTCTGCATAATGATTCCTATATTATATTGGTTGCAGCAATTGATTCTCGGAGAAAAGTTAAGTCATTACGAGAACTTATCTTTGCCAGTGTCAATGGCGCTTGTATATTTGGTAACTAATGTCAGTACCCAAGCTATTCTAAAGAGTAGGGCAAAGGTAGAAGCTATAGAAACAGATCTTCGCATTGCATCTAAAATACAAAATGATGCCTTGCCATCCGCCACACCAGAATTTGATAAGTATATAAATATAGATATGAAATGTAGCCTGAACACCGCCAAAGAAGTAGGAGGCGATTTTTACGATTACTTCTTCATTGATGAAAATCGTATGTGCTTCCTTATAGCAGACGTCTCCGGCAAAGGAACTCCGGCTGCGCTATTTATGATGACAGCCAAGACTATTATCAAAGACTATGCACTTATAAAAGATAGCACATCAGAAATATTAAATGAAGCTAACGTCAGATTGTGCGAAAACAACAAAGAGAGCATGTTTGCTACTGTTTGGATAGGAATATTAGATATTCGCACGAAGACACTACAATACACTAATGCTGGACACAATAATCCTATAATCCAGAGAAAGGGCAAGACACCAGAAGAGCTAGAGCCAGTTCATGGAATAATGCTGGCAGGTTTTGAAACTACCAAGTATCAACAAAGCGAGATTCATCTAGAAAAGGGAGATAGATTATTACTCTACACGGATGGTGTCACAGAAGCTCATAATAAGAACAATGAAATGTACGGTATTGAGAGAGTGGAAGACTTGCTAGAGGATACAAGAGATTGTTTAGGAAAAGAAACTCTAGGGAAAATGATAGATGACATCAATGATTTTGCTAAGGACGTTTCACAGTTTGATGATATTACAATGGTAATTATATCCATTAAAGAATAGGAGAAGAATATGAATTTAACAACAGAAAAAAACGGAGAAAATTTAATTGTTCACGTGTCAGGAGACCTTAACACATTGACAGCACCTGAATTGAGCGACCTTTTAAGCAAGGAATTAAGTGGAGTGAAAAACTTAACCCTTGATTTTGCTGAGTGTGACTACGTATCTTCTGCAGGATTACGTGTACTTCTTGCTACTTACAAACAATTGAAGACAGAGGATGGAACAATGAAACTCACTAACGTGGGTGAATTTTTCCAAAAAGTTCTAAAAGACACATGCCTAGATGCAGTGTTTGAAGTGGAATAAAATAGGAGGCTTTATGAATAAGCAACCAACATCGGCACCAGCCGAGCAAGCTAAAAAGAGCAAAAAAATGATGTGGTACACCCTAGCATTTATGGGATTTACCACAGTATGGGGATTCGGAAATATAATCAATGGCTTCGCATATTATGGCGGACTGCCAGCGGTAGTACCATGGATTTTAATAATGGCACTTTACTTTGTACCATATGCATTGATAGTAGGTGAACTAGGAGCCACCTTCAAAGAAGCCGGCGGTGGCGTGAGTTCCTGGACACTAAAAACTACAGCACCAGTGTTTGCGTTCTTTGCAGGATGGATGTACTGGGTAGTACATATGCCATATCTATCGCAGAAACCTAATCAAGTATTAGTAGCAGCTAGCTGGGCAATTTTTGGAGAGAAGGGTGCAGATAAAATAGAGCACTTACCAACTCTACTGGTAGCATTCGTATGCTTAGGAATTTTCCTATTCTGCATATTCCTAACCACACGCGGAATAAGCATCATCAAAAAGATAGCGTCAGTAGCAGGTATATGCTCATTCGTATTGTCGCTATTATTTATACTAATGATTTGGGCAGCTCCACACATTACAGATGGAAATGTCCACCAAATCAAATGGAGTTTAGATACATTTAAACCTGAGATGGGAATTGGATTCTTCACTAGCCTATCAATCCTAATATTAGCAGTAGGTGGTGCAGAAAAGATAGCTCCATATGTTAATCAGATGAAAAAGCCAGGCAAGAACTTCCCTAAGGGAATGATAGCAGTGGCAGTAATGGTAGCAATATGCGCGGTGCTTGGAACAATAGCACTAGGAATGGTAACAGACCCATCCGCACTCAAAGATAAAGACCACTTCGTAACAAGTGGAGCGTATGAGTCATTTGAAAAACTAGGAGTGTACTACGGAGTAGGACATTTGTTTAGAATCATATATGCAATAACACAAGGAACGTGCTTCTTAGCAGCACTGATTATCTCAATAGATGCACCGCTAAGAGTATTACTTGATAATGCAGATACTAAATATATACCAAAAGGATTACTTAAGAAGACAAAGAGAGGCGCATATAGAAACGGCCTAATAATGGTAGTGATAATAGTAACTATACTAATAATCGTTCCAGCATTGGGCGCAGGAAACAACGATGCCCTGAATAACTTCCTAACGAAAATGAATTCGGTCTGTATGCCACTAAGGTATTGTTGGGTATTTGTAGCGTACTATTTCTTGAAGAAGCGTTTCTTCGACCAAGACTCCGACTACAAATTCCTCAAGAACAAATACCTAGGAATGACAGTAGCAGCATGGTGCTTCTTACTCACACTAGCATCTTGCATAATGGGAATGTATACTACCAATAAAGATGGATCAGTAAACATCTTCCAGACAGTATCCAATGTAATAGTACCAATCATTCTAGTGTGCTTAGGATTTATAATGATGGCTATTGCCAAAAAGCAAAACAACAAATAAAAATACAAAATAAAAAAGGCTATTGGAAATCCAATAGCCTTTTTTATTATTATAATCGTTAGTCCATCTTTAAGAGGCGTTTAACCTCATCAATAGAAAATGCTTCTGCGCCGATTACTGCAAAGAGCAATGATATAACTCCAAATGCAGAGCCGATGATACATAGTACCAAACCGGCAGTGCAGATACTTTCTTGATTCCCAGTGCTCTTAGCTACTGCGGCAAGGACTAGACCAACGATTCCTAGGACAAGACCAATATACCAACAACAACTAAATACTATTGATAAAATGCCAAGCACTAATGATGCTACAGCATAACCATGTTTATTAGTGTTCATTCTGAAATCCTCCCATCTAATGTTATATTTATTATAAGTTATAATTGATAGTAGTGTCAATCGGTTATACAGGGTCTACCGGCTGTAAAAACTCAAAACCTGGTATATTTCGCAAGATTGCAAAAGCAATATACAACCCCAAAGTAATATACATAATAGTAAGATTAACTTTAGAATTTCTAAAGCACTTAGGCTTTCCTATAAATGCAAAAATGCTAATGATAATCCATACAACTGCTCCCACAAAGAAAGCAGGGTGATTCCTAAACGAGTGATAGAAATCCAAATGAATTAACCTCATACAAGATCTCGTAAGCCCACATCCGGGACAGTAGATTCCTGACATTTTATAAAAGGGGCAGAAGAAGTCGTATTGGGATATAGTCATAATAGCGTAAATCAATAAGCCAGAACCTATAATGGCAATGTATATAATCAAAATCTTCTTTTGTACATTATCCAATTTACCCAATAACTTCATAAATCCTCCAGCCCCAGGGCGTCAATTATTTCTTAACCTTCTTGCCCTTAGACCACTTACCAAATACTTTCTTCTTTCCGTCTAGTTTGTAAGCACGAACTTTAACGTAAAGTTTCTTCTTTTTCTTAAACTTCTTAGACTTAAGAGTGATCTTAGTCTTCTTAGTATATTTCTTATAGTAAGTCTTCTTACCTTTATAAACCTTAATCTGATATCCTTTAGCGCCTTTAACCTTCTTAACCTTAACCTTAATCTTCTTAGCACTTAGTCTCTTAGCACTTGTAACCTTACCCTTGCCAGGCTTTGTAACCTTGCTAGGAGTAGGAGTAGGTGGGTTATCAGAATCTAACTTGTAGTTAGAGTCAAATGACTGAAGCCAAGAAAGAATATTAAAGTTTGCGTGGTTTTCCACTATTGGATACAAACTGTAGTAAATAGTAACGGCTTCAGCTGGAACAGTATCAATGTTCTCAAACAAAATTCTAACCAAAACACCAAGTGCTTGTTTAAATGCAGCTTTTACTTCATCCTCATTTTCTAGATAAACACCAACCTCGTGAAGTCCGTCCATCAAAAGGTCTGGAGCCATATCTCCGTTTGATAAAATATCTAATATTAGATTTCCAACACCAATTTCTTCAATGCTAGCCTTCATATAGTTGATAAAAGCAGTCTTTTGTTCATCTGATAAGTCATAGTATGTATCAATAGCAGCATCAACAAATGGTGCATAATCCTGGAATGTAGCTGATGAATCAATATACACCGACAAAGCAGATAGAATGTCATCTATCATTACATCAACATTCTTTTCGCCGTCCGGCAAAATTGTTATACCTTCAGGAGTCATGCCAGTTATCTGGATTTTGTATCCTGGAACCTTGTCAGCCACCACAGGAGTATCCTTCATCATCTTGTCTAGGAACTTCTGTGCCCTATCTCTCTTAGCTGCATAGTTGTCATCACTCGCCTTAGGGAAAGTAACGTCTACACCATATCTGTGCCAATTCCATTGCTCAGGAACAACCTTTGCAACCAAATCATATGGAGAGAATACATTAAAGATATTTCC
>JAGCPW010000037.1 GCA_017965495.1 Eubacterium sp.
ATTACAAGAAGATTTTATGATAGAGATGATTTGGATGAAAATGAAAAGCAGATTGCGAAGAACTTACTTGGTGCAAAACGAATTGGCATGATGCTTATGGATGAGATTTTGGCGCAGACGGGTATTATGGCTACTTGTGGTGTTGGAACCAATCTGTATCTAGCAAAGATTGCACTTGATGTTACAGCTAAGCATGCAGCAGATAGGGTTGGAGTTCTTTGCGAGGATATGTTTAAAGAAAACTTATGGCGCCACAAGCCACTAACTGATTTTTGGGGAATAGGTCCTGGAACTGCTAAGAGGTTTGCAAAGTATGGAATCACTACTATGGAAGAGATTGCCAAAGCAGATGAGGATTTGATTTACAATATCTTTGGTGTAAATGCAGAGATACTAATTGATCACGCCTGGGGCGAGGAACCGGTTCAGATAAAAGATATTAAGAATTATAAGCCAAAGGCTAATAGTATTTCGCATACACAGATTTTGCCGGTGGATTATTCCTTTGAAGATGCTTTAATAGTAATGAAGGAAATGGCAGATGTTTTGTGTCTAGAGTTAGTAGAACAGAATTTAGTTACTAAAACTATTACAGTGATTGTTGGATACTCAAACCTATATGATGCGAAGATGATTAGACAAAGTTTTACTTTGCAGGAGCCATCTAATTCATATTTGATGCTCTCAAAAGAAATAGAGACTGTTTATAGAAATATGGTAGATCCAAAGATTCCAGTAAGAAGGCTTGGACTGTTCTTTGGTAAGGTATCTAAAGAGCAATTTAGACAGTATGATATTTTTACAGACCCTGAAGAGTCTGATAGAGAAAGAAAGATTCAAGAAGCTGCTATAAAGATAAAGAAGAGATATGGAAAGAATGCTATCTTAAGAGGAACTGACCTTCAGGAAAATGCTACTATGAAAGATAGAAATGAGCAGATAGGAGGGCACAAGGCATGATGGATAAAGAGTATAAAACAAGAAAGCCTAGCAAGAAAAAGAGGGCAAAGATGCCGATGGACCAAAGAGCAAAAATATTCCTATCTTTCAAGGCGTTAAAGGACGATACAGATGAAGATGGCCCACTAAGCAACAAGAAGAAAATGGACAATGAAAATGGCATAAAATAAGTGAAAAAAGTGCATAAAAAAAGTGCACTTTTTTTATTTAAAATATATTGCAAAATAAATATTTACTGTGATAAAATTTAATAGATTTCGCGTTTTATACATTTTACATAAAGAGGAGAAAAGAAATATGTATTTAGCGATAACTGAATTGTTGAGCGGTTTGGCTTTGTTCCTAGTAGGAATGAAGTTTATGAGCGAAAACTTGCAACAGTTAGCAGGTAACAAACTAAGAGATTTATTAGACCGTTTCACAAAAAAGAGAGTTATTGGCGTAATAGTCGGTGCATTATTCACTGCATTTATCCAGTCATCTGGCGCCACTACAGTTATGGAAGTAGGATTTGTTAACTCTGGTGTACTTGCACTTGAGAGAACAGTTGGTCTTACTTTAGGTGCTGAGATTGGAACATCTATTACTTCACAGTTAGTATCTTTGAAACTAACTGCAGTTGCTCCATTTATTATTTTCACTGGAGCGGCAATACTTACATTTAGTAAGAAAATTTGGAAAAAGAAAGTAGCATCTGTTATCTTTGGATTTGGTGCCTTGTTTACAGGAATTAACTTTATGACAGGAGCATTACAAGGATTAGCAAAAATCCAAGAGGTTCAAGATGTTGCTCATTATATGTCATTCCCACTTGTAGCAGTGGCAGTAGGATTAATTTCTACATTAATCACACAGAGTTCTTCTGTTACAGTGAGTGTTATGGTTTTGCTATCAGGAATTATTGTGGATGGAAACCCACTAGTTCCATTGTCTAGTTGCCTATTCTTTATGTTAGGCGCATATGTAGGATCATGTACGCCAGCTATTATTGCTTCACTACATGCGAATACAAATGCCAAGCGAGCGGTGTTTGTGTATGTAATGTTTAATGTTATAGGTTTGATAGTGTTAGGAACAGTTATGTTGTTTGCAGGAGACCAAATAGCAGACTTTTTCGCATCAATCAGCTCAAATGCAAAACGAGCTGTAGCTAATGCCGATACGTCGTTTAAGTTAACTATCTGTGTATTAGGACTTATTGCAGCTACACCACTATTAAGACTATCTAAGAAGGTAATCAAATCTAAGACTACTGAAGATGAAGAAATGCATCTTGAGTTTATCGATTCTACAGCAAAGCAGATACCTGCTACAGTAGTTGTTGAGATTACAAACGAGATTAAGCGTATGGCTGATATGGTTAGAGAAAACTTAGTTGACTCTATGGAAGGCTTGCTTAATAACGATAGAAGTAAAAGTGAAAAGATTGCTGAAAGAGAAAAGTATATTGATTTCTTGAGTCGTAAGATTACTGAGTACATGCTTCGAGCTAACAAGTATGAACTACCTCTTAAAGATACAAAGAAATTGGGTGAAATGTTCCATGTAGTTATTGATATAGAACGAATTGGAGACCACGCAGTTAATTTCTTAGAGGATGCTTGGAAGGAAGAAGAACAGCATATTGAATTCTCTGAAGAAGGCACAGGCGAACTTCAAGAGATGTATGAAACTGTTTTAAGTATGTACGATATGGCTATAGATGCTTTCGTAAATAACAATGATACTAACCTAGAAGAGGTAGACAAACTAGAAGACATTGTTGATGAGATGGAAGACGAATGTCAAAAGGGTCATATAAAACGAATGAATGCAGGAAAGTGTTCAATAGAATCTGGACTAGTATTTACAGACCTTGTTATTGGTTTAGAGAGAGTAGCAGATCATTGTCAAAACATTGCATATTCTATCGTATATGAAGATAACCGTTTTGATGAATAATTAAATAATAATATATTTTTAAAAAAGAGATTTTAGATTTTTCTAAAATCTCTTTTTTTATATTTTTGTCAAAATTTTGTAAATTTCGTTATTGAAAAGTAATATTTTGTAGAGTACAATAAAAATAGCATTCGCAGGGAACTCCGAAAGGAGTAAGAATGTTAAAAAAGAATATTTTATTACTAGTTATTGGGATAGCGATTTCCCTAGTATTTATGGGCTGTGGAAGCAAGTCTAAGAAGATATCTTTAGGTGATTCAAAGACCACTAAAGCACAAGCTGAAAGTGTAGAAGATGGAGATATTTTCGTGCATGTAGTGGGAGAAGTTAATTCTCCTGGAATAGTGAAAGTTCCAAACGGTACAAGACTTTACAATGTCATTGAGAAAGCCGGTGGCATGACAAAAAATGCACAGACCGATTATTTAAACCTAGCTGATACCGTAAAAGACGGACAGCAAATCAGAGTGATTTCTAAAAAGGAATATAAGAAACTTAAGAAAAAGAAATCAAGTGGTAGTTCACCTAATGAAAGCCAAGGTGGAAAAAGCCAATCGGGTTTAATAAATATAAATACGGCCACTGCTGAGGAACTACAGACTTTGTCGGGGATAGGCGAAGTGAGAGCGAAAGCAATAGTGGAATATCGCACGCAGAATGGAAATTTTTCTAAACCGGAAGATATCAAAAATGTTTCTGGAATAGGAGATGCCACATTTAATAATATCAAATCACAGATTTGCGTAGATTAGGAGAAAAATATGAGAGCTTTAGTAGTTGATGATGAAAAATTAATCGTGAAAGGACTTAAGTTTAATCTTGAGCAGGAAGGTTACGAAGTGGACTGTGCTTATGATGGCCAGGAAGCTGTAGACCTAGCAAAGGAAAATGAGTACGATATCATTTTGCTTGATTTGATGCTGCCTGTTTTTGACGGTTACGAGGTTTGTCAGCAAGTGCGAGAGTTTTCAGATGTACCTATTGTGATGTTGACTGCCAAGGGCGAAGATATGGATAAGATCTTGGGCCTAGAGTACGGTGCAGATGATTACATCACAAAGCCGTTCAATATATTAGAGGTTAAAGCTAGAATTAAAGCTATCACTCGTAGAAATAAGAAGACTGCTCAGGTAGAAGAGGCAGCCAAAGTAATAGAAGCGGGAGATTTAAGACTAGAGGTAGAAGCAAAGAGACTCTACATTAAAGATGAAGAGATTAGACTTACAGTGAAAGAGTTTGATATCTTGAAACTTTTGGCGGAGCATCCAGGTAAGCTTTACTCGAGAGAAGATCTACTAAATATCATTTGGGGCTCACATTATCCAGGTGATGCGAGAACAGTAGATGTTAACATTAGAAGACTTAGAGAAAAGATAGAGGAGAATCCAGCCAAACCTACATACATTCAAACTAAGTGGGGAATGGGATATTATTTTCAAGGATAATTAGATGAAAAATAGATTTGATGCATTTCTAAATTACATAAAGAGCCTCGAATTTTCTATATTCGTGGTTACGTTGATTGCTATTATTGTGCCTATTCTTGTGATAGGCACAATATTTCTTAATGTGTCAACTTCTAAGTACTATGACAATCGTTTAGAAGAGTACAAGTCTAACAACATAATGCTTAAAAACAATATTATCAGCAGTGGATACCTAGACAAAAAA
This sequence comes from Eubacterium sp., assembly GCA_017965495.1. GTDB lineage: Bacteria > Bacillota > Clostridia > Lachnospirales > Lachnospiraceae > Eubacterium_G. Next base: position 4,573 of record JAGCPW010000037.1, read on the forward strand.
GAATCAGAAGCTGTAAATGCTCAGATTAATCTTTTGTCGAACGAGTTTGATGCGCGTATCCAGATAATTGATACGTCTTGTATTATTCGTGAGGACTCAAAGAGCGAAGATATTGGAAACACTAGTATTTCTAAAAATGTCTTTAAGGCTCTTAAGGGTAAAGACGTAATGGAAGAGAATAAAGACCTAGGTTATATTGAGTTTTCAATTCCATTGGTTGCTAATATTAATACGCTAGGTGAAGGAAATTATAAAAAAACAGTAGGTGTTCTTTGCACCAACTATTCAACTGCTAACATTACAAACTATAGAAGCGAAGTTAGAAGAGTGGTGTGGATTGCATTTGCCTTGGGCTTTATCTTTGCATTGGTAGTGGCATTTGTAGCTGCTAGATTCTTTGCGAGACCAATCAAGCGAGTGGGCGAAATTATCAAGGACGTTAAGCACAGAAGAGGTGTGGAGAACCTAGATGAAGTTAAGGACTACACCGAGGTTAAGCAAATTCTTAGTGACTTTAACACAATGATTGATAACTTCTATGCGGAGCAAAAGAAGAGAGACGATTTTGTATCGAACGTGTCTCACGAGTTAAAGACACCTATCACTTCTATGAAGGTGCTTGCAGACTCATTGGTGGGTGCAGAGGGTGCGCCTGAAGAAATGTATCAAGAGTTCTTGGTTGATATTTCAAACGAGATTGAGCGTGAGAGTCAGATTATTAATGACCTCCTAGAACTTGTGAATACAGAAAATGTTGAAAATGAGATTAACATTTCTCAAGTAAATATAAATGATGTTTTGGAATCAGTGCTTAAGACAGTTAAGCCTATTGCTGAGGAGAAAAATATCGAAGTGGTTTACGAGAGTTTCCGTCCTATCATAGCAGATGTGGACGAGCTTAAGTTTGCAAGGGTAGTTACAAACCTTGTGGAGAATGCTATCAAGTACAACCAAGTGGATGGAACTGTTACAGTAAGTCTTAACGCCGATCATCAGTACTTCTTCGTCAAAGTACAAGATACTGGTATTGGTATCCCTGAAGAAGACCAGGACAGAGTGTTCGAGCGTTTCTTCCGTGTGGATAAGGCTAGAGCTAGAGAGACTGGCGGTTCAGGACTTGGACTTGCTATCACTAAGGAGATTGTTAAGAGACACCACGGCTCAATTGGTGTTCACAGTAAAGAAGAAGAGGGTACAACATTCACAGTTAGAATACCTCTAAAATATATTGAAGAGTAATTATGAAAAAGATTAGAAGATTTACAAGTTTAATATTGATACTTTGTTTGACGATTTCTCTTTTCGGATGCGGTGAATCCGAAAAAGAGCAGACGTCTGGTATGTCTGTCTATTATATTAATAGGGCTGGTGATGAATTAACTACCGAAGAGTACAGAGTTAAGTCTGATAACGCTAACAGCCAGATTACAGATTTGTTGGATGCTCTATCAAAGGACGGCTCAGACAAAGAAAACAAAGCAGCAGTTCCAGAAAACGTCATTGTAAATGGATTTAAACTTGAAAATGGAATAATCACAGTTGATTTTAACAGCGAGTATAATCAACTTGAAAATCAGCGTGAAGTAATGTGTAGAGCAGCAGTTGTTCTCACATTAATTCAGATAAATGCAGTAGATGGAATAGCATTTACTGTGGACGACAAGCCATACGAAAAAGTAGCAGGCTCAAGACTAGGTGTAATGGATGCCTCTAGTTTTGTATCAATGTTACGAGGTGGCGACGATCAGTTTGCGAAAGCCGACTTCTTGCTATACTTTGGAAATGATGAGGGATCCAAACTTAAGAAGTACGAACTAAAGAATGCAAACTACGGAAACAAGTCCAAAGAAGAATTTATCGTAAGGAAATTGATTAGTGGCCCAGATAAAAGTGGATACACTGCTACACTAAATAAGAATGTGAAATTGCGTAGCGTTTCCACATCCAATAATATTTGTTATGTGGACTTTGACGATTCATTCCTAAGAGAGCGTAGTGGAGTGCTAGATGATGTTTGTATCTATTCAATCGTAAATTCACTTTGCGAGTTGAATGATATTCACGAAGTGCAGATTACAGTGAATAGAGATTCCAACATCGTTTATCACAAGAAGATTTCGCTTCGCGAGCCATTAATCAGAAACTTGGATATAGTAGAAACAGAATAAAGAAAGAGGTGCAATTATCAAACGGCCAATTTTAAGTTTATTTTTGGCCTTGTTACTTGGAGAGATAGTTGCCATGATTTACGGGGGAGCATGGGTATTAATACTCATTGTTGCCGCGTCTATAATTATAAAAATCATCGCTAGAACACAGATAAGTTTCATAGCGATGATTTTTTTTGGTGCCTTAATAGGCTTCTTGATTGCTTCTAATCAGGTGAGGGTGAGAGATGCGGTTTGGAATTATGAAGAAGGAAAGGTGAGTGCATATGGAAATGTCAAAAAGATTTCCGAGACAAAGAACGCATATGCTCTCTACTTAGATGACACCTGGAGTGGTGATAACTATTTGGGTGAAGTGATTGTATATTTCTCTGATGAACCAAATGTAAAAGTAGGAAATGTGGTGAAAGTGGAAGGGGAATTTAAACACTTTGAAGAAGCAAGGAATCCTGGAAACTTTGATATGAGAGAGTACTATATGTCACTTGGAATCTATGGAATGATATACGGCGATTCCTTTGAGATAAAGGATGGTTCTTATGATTTTATAAGGCAAGGTCTCTATGATTTAAGAGTTCATATAAAGGGGGTTCTAAATGAGATATGTTCTAAAGATAAGGCAGAGGTGTATTCCGCCATTATGCTTGGGGATAAATCAGACTTAAATGATGAAACAAGAGAATTGTACTCAGTTTCAGGAATAGCACATATCCTTGCAATAAGTGGATTGCATATAAGCTTTATTGGATTGTTTTTCTTTAAACTTTTAAGGCGAAAGTTTGGGTATGGAATATCAGGTTCAGTTTCGTTTATGGCAGTGGTGTCTTTTGGAATAATGTCTGGTATGGGTATTTCTACCATCCGCGCAGTAGTGATGTTTGGAATAATGGTTCTGGGTCAAATGATAGGGCGAGCAAGAGACAGAGTGACTAGCATAAGTATGGCGGGTTTGTTTTTATGCTTGTGGGATCCGTTTGTAATTCTTAACTCTGGTTTTCAAATGTCATTTGGAGCTATCGTTGGAATTTTGGTAGTGTGGCCTAAAGTGTTTTACCTGTTAGGGCGCAAATCTAAAGTGGATGTTCATAAGCTAGATAAGCGAAACGCTACAGAAAAAGAGAAAAGACATCTAGTTTACATAATTATAAAAACCAAATTAGTGAATGCAATACTGTTTTGCTTAAACATTAGTGTTTTTATGGCGCCAATTATTGCGTATAACTATTATCAACTTCCAACATATTCATTTGTCTTAAATATGATAGTAGTTCCACTTATGAGCATAGTAATAGCCTCAGGTGTGCTGGGAGTGTTAGCTGGTGGCCTGATTGGAAACTGGCTTGGATCTTTATTGATACTTCCCGGGTGCGTGGTGCTTGATTTGTATACATATTTGTCGCAGGCTATTAGTTTTCTTCCTTTTTCGAATATAGTAGTGGGAAAGCCTTCGCTTTACATAATTATTATTTATTATGTATTGTTATTTGGATGTTTATTTTTCTTTTGTCATAGAAAGAGAAAAGGGGAGATTTCCAATAGGAATAAAAAGTATGGTGAAAAAGGTATGGACTTAAAACAGATGAAGCAGCAGAGGCGGCGCGAACTGTTAACTGCTAAGAAATATAGAAGAGTTGTAATAGCTATGTTTGCTGTGTTGCTTAGTCTTTTGTATTTGAAACCTATCATAGTCCATCTCGGCATTTTTCAAAGTGGTTTGGAGACAATGTTTTTGGACGTGGGTCAAGGAGATGGAATCCATATAAAATGCAGCGATGGTACAAACATAATGGTAGACGGGGGAAGTACCACTGTAAAAGAAGTTGGAAAACATAGAATCATTTCTTACCTAAAATCTGGATGTAACTCGACGATAGACTATTGGTTTTTGACGCATGGAGATTTGGATCACATCTCAGGTGTTATTGAAATACTTAACAGCGATATGAGTGGAATAAAGATTAGGAATATAGTTCTTCCATATATGAAGGAGTATGATGAGAATCTTTCTAAAGTGCGTGAAGTAGCAATAGATAGAGAGATAG
>JAGCPW010000038.1 GCA_017965495.1 Eubacterium sp.
ATCGAGGAAGTCTGGATTTTCCATATTCTTAAAGTCAGTCTTAAACATCTTTCGCATACGAAGTCTTTCTAGAAATGCGTTAGTCTTTACAAATTCGTAATCAAGTTTTGTGTAACCATATCTATTTAGCGCATTAGAGATAAATAAAACTGCGCAAACTAAAGCAGTAAACAAAACAAACTTGCTTACTGAATAATGTTGCTCAACAAAAGAAACGATCCATTTAGGCGCGTAAACCCAAATAAGAGCGTTCATTGCTTGGAAAATTCCAATAAATAATGTGGCAACCAAAACACCCTTGCCGCCCTTTATTGACATCTTCCATGCGTATATGAAATTGCTAATTAGTCCATGTTTTTTAGTCTTCATTGTTTGCTCGATCCTTTTATTATATAAAGTATATAATAAAACCTTAGTATACGTAGTATACCAAGGTTTTTTGACGTTTATAAGTATAGAAATTTAATAAAGTATTTTATTCTTCAATAATTCCAGGTTTTGCTAGTGTTTCTATAAATGACTGTACGTCTTTTCTAGCTGTTTCCTCTTCCACGTCGTACTTGTCTACTACTGCTTTCACTAATTCATCTTCTGTGGTGTCTTTCTGCAACTTTTCAAACAAAAACTCACTGGTTGCATTAAGTCTAACCATTCCATTAAAAAACTGGCTAGCAGATCCCACTGCTACCACTACCGGCTGTCCGCCCACTTCTCTTAAAATAAATCCTTCTCTAATCTTCATCTTACTCTCCTGTCAATCTAGTCATTCTTCATCGCATCGTATGCCATCTGTGCAGCCTCGTGCGATATAGTACATTTCATTTCATACATTGGAATAGATTTTAACATACTATCTGCAAAATCCAAAACTTTAATAGTTCCCTCTTCGTTTCTTGGTCTGTAAACTTGAGCAAGCAACTTGTAAACTGTAGCTACAGCATCACCTTTTTCTATCTCGTTTTTCTCTCCTCTTTCAATATAGCAAATCGCTTTGATAGGAGATTTTCTATTAACTGAGAGTTCGTGCTTTCCATCCCAAGGAGTTCCGTAAGCGTAGAACTTGTCATCTATTTTTCTAATTAACGGCTTGTCATCATTAATCATAACTGCTCTATCGCCAAATACTTCTCTCCACATTCTAGTGTGTGTAGATTTTCCAGTGCCGCTTTTTGCTGCAAACAAAAAACATTTGCCATCCACTTCCACCACACTACTGTGAAACAAAACTACTCCGTAGTCTATTGCTCTTTCGCAGAACAATCTATAAATTGCAATATATTCCAAATATGGTTTTGAATACTCAATATCTTCTTCAGAATGTTCTTGCTCATACTCTAAGTCTTCGTCTGTTGCAAAAACGGAAAACAAAGGTTCTTCATTTGTAATATAATCCTTTGCCTTTTCCTCAAAGTAGTTTCCTCTATATTCAATTTCTACTGGGATGTCCCCAAACTTGTAAGTATTCTTCATTATTCTTTCTCTTGTTTAGCCGCCATATAATTTGCAAACTGTCTAGCCGTTCTTCCAGACAAACCACCGTGAGCTAGTTCCCACTTATTAGCCTCTTCTTCTATTTCTTTGTCAGGAAGCTCTACTCCCTCTCTCTTGCAAAGTTCTTTTGCAATCTCGAAGTATTCCTTCTGCGAAGGTTTAGAGAAACTAATAGTAACACCAAATCTATAAACGAGTGATAACTTCTCTTCCATAGTATCTGACTGGTGAAGACCATCTTCCACTATCATGTCATCCCTATCACTCCATTTTTCTTTGATGATGTGGCGTCTGTTAGATGTTGCATAAATCAAAATGTTATCAGGCTTAGTTTCCACTCCGCCTTCTATCACTGCCTTTAAAAACTTATATTCTGTTTCAAAATCTTCAAAACTCAAATCGTCCATATAAATAATGAACTTATAATTTCTATTTTTAATAGTAGCGATTACATTTGAAAGATCCTTAAACTGATGTTTGTAAATTTCAATCATTCTAAGGCCTCTATCATAATACTGATTTACAATCGCCTTAATACTTGTGGACTTGCCAGTGCCGCTATCGCCAAAGAGCAAGCAGTTGTTACAACGTCTTCCCTCCACAAAGTCATCAGTGTTATCAATAAGTTTTTTCTTTTGAATATCATAACCAACCAAGTCATCAAGTGTAACTTGCTCCATATTGTTGATTGGCTTAAATCCAAGCTCACCGTCTGTGTACTCAAGTCTAAACGCTTTGTTTAGTCCAAACATTCCAACGCCGTAGTCCTTATAGAACCCTGAGACTGCGTCAAAGAACTCGTTCTCATCCTTTGTTTCCTCTAACTTCTTACTAAGCGAGCGAACTTTCTCGCTCACATTTTTGTTATACATAAACTCAGGCTTATGAATGGCTGTGTAATCCTCAATCTTACTAAAGCAATCTATATCTAATTCTTTTTCAATCTTTTTAAAATCAAAATCAAATAGTTTCTTAAACTGCTTGAAGTCATTCTTTGCAAAGTCATTCACACTACCCTCAGATGCTCCCACTTTTTCACAAGTTAGGCTAAATGAGTTTTCTGTAGTAATAAGCAAATATGTTAAATAGTTGTGCCAAAGATTATCGTCAAACCCATAATCTGTAGACACATCCAAAATTCTTTTAACTTGATGGTAAACTCTCGCTCTTAGATCATCTGCATCATACTTTTTAGAATTAAACTCACTAAAAATCTCAGACAACTCCATCAAAATAGAATCCTCTGGCAAATCTCCATATAATAATAAATTTGAAACTATATTATTCATACACTAACCTCTCTTACAGATTTTATTTCTGCTTAGGTCTGTCTCTACTGCTCTCTAAATACTACTTTGTTTTCATTCATTGAATCAATGATAGCAAGTGATTGTAGGTCATATCCTTTGTCGCGGATAATCTTTCCGCCTTGCTGGAATCCCTTTTCTATAGCTATTCCAATTCCCTCTATGGTAGCACCCGCTTGCTCTACTATGTCAATAAGCCCAAGAAGTGCGCAGCCGTTCGCCAAAAAATCGTCAATAATAAGTATGTGATCTTCAGGTCCTATAAACTTCTTAGAAACAATTACATCATAAGTTCTTTTGTGAGTAAAAGACTCAATCTTAGTCTGGTAAACTTCACCAGCAATATTGATACTCTGCGCTTTCTTCGCAAAAACCACAGGCACATCAAAGTACTGTGCAGCGATGGCCGCTATCGCAATACCAGATGCCTCAATAGTTAAAATCTTATTGATAGGCTTGTCCGCAAACAGCTTCTTCCATTCTTTTCCCATCTCCTGGAAAAGTTCCATATCCATCTGGTGGTTTAAGAAATTATCTACCTTAAGTACATTTCCATCTCTTACTGTTCCGTCTTTTTTGATTCTTTCTTCTAATAGTTTCATGTTTACCTCTTATCAAAATATTTCATAACCTTATACTGAAATTCAGCATTCATTAAGTTTGCTTCAAAATCCTGACGATGCTTTTGTTTCATATTTCCAAGTATCAATCCACTAAACAAACTTAATAGTGCAGCTAAATAAACAATGCCGCAAACTATCAATGTGGGAAATCTCTCTACTAATCCGGTTTTTGCATAATCTATAAGAACAGGAATAACAAATCCTGTGCTAATTAAAGATAGAATAAGTGCGACTAGGCCAAAGAATGCAAACGGTTTATACACTCTAAATAATTTCATAATAGTAAAAATAACTTTTATACCATCACTATGTGTGTTGAGTTTTGACTCTGATCCTTCTGGTCTGTCTCTGTATTCAATAATTGTGTTTGAAACACTCATATTTTTATCTACGGCATGAATAGTCATCTCTGTCTCTATCTCAAACCCTTTAGATAGTACAGGGAAAGTTTTTACAAAATTATAACTAAATGCTCTATACCCCGTCATGACATCTTTGATGTTACTTTTAAATAATCGATTAATACTCTTTCTTACAATTGAATTTCCAAAATTATGGAAGCGTCTTTTATTCTCTTTAAAATATGTAGCAGATAATCTATCTCCTACCACCATATCCACATTTTCATGCAAGACTTTATCTGTCATATCCTTAGCAAATTCTGCAGGGTAGGTATCATCTCCATCTGTCATAATATAACACTCTGCATCTATTTCTCTAAACATTCTGCGTATTACATTGCCTTTACCCTGCTGAGGTTCGTGCCTTACAACCACACTATATGTGTCTGACATACTCTTTGCTATCTCTACTGTCTGATCAGTAGAATTATTATCATACACATAAATAACAGCCTCCGGCAATTCTTTGTGGAAGTCTGTAATAACTTTTTTTATTGTTGCTTCCTCATTATAACAAGGAATTAATACTGCTACTTTATCCATTTTAACCTCTCTTCTGAGTTGTTTTTTAGAACATACTTATAGTGATTATACAATAAAAAAAGTCATTATAAAAGAGACCGACATTCGGTCTCTTTTATATATTGTGCTTTACTGATTAAAGTTTTGCATGGAATGTTCTTGAGATAACATCATCCTGCTGCTCTTTTGTCAACTTAATGAAGTTAACAGCGTATCCTGAAACTCTGATTGTAAGCTGTGGATACTTCTCTGGATGCTTCTGAGCATCTAGTAGTGTTTCTTTCTCTAAAACATTTACATTAAGGTGATGTCCACCTTCTTCTGCATAACCATCTAGTAAAGCTACTAAGTTATCAACTTTATTATTACTTGCTGCCATAACTTTTTCCTCCTACTCTTCATTCGAGTCTTGACTTTCTTCAGTCTCGCTCTTCTCTTCTTCGGCCTCGGCTTTCTTAGCTTCTTGGGCCTGTTTCTTTAGTTCTAATCTGGATTCCTTAAATCCCTTTAGGATAGTTTCTCTAGCTTCCATCGCTTGTTCTTTGGTAGCTGGTTCCACATCCTCTAGCGGATATTCGATACCCAGTTGTTCATATTTCGTTTTGCCCATATCGTGATATGGGAGTGCATCGAGCGCCTTTACATTTTTAAGTTTACCAATAAATCTGCCTAAGTCAAGTAGTGACTCTTCGTCATCCGTAATGCCTGGAACCACCACGTGTCTTATCCAAATGGTAACGTCTTTTTCGTTAAGGTACTCAGCAAACTTTAGGATGTTATCATTAGGTCTTTTTGTTAGTTCCTTGTGTTTTTTAGGATCTATATGCTTAATGTCTAACATCACCAAGTCTGTCACTTCAAGGAGTTTATCAATCTTTTCCAAATATTCTTCATCATCTGGTTTGAATGGTGCTCCCGAAGTATCTAAGCAAGTATGAATCTTTCTTTTATGTGCTTCAGTAAACAGTTCAGTTATAAAATCTAACTGCATAAGCGGCTCACCACCAGTAACTGTGATTCCACCTTCTTTGTAGAAAGGTTTCTTCTTCTCGTACTCTTCCATTATTCTGTCCACTGTTATTTCTTTGGCGCCCTCCATAGTCCATGTATCTGGATTATGACAGTACGCACAGCGCATTGGACAACCTTTAAGGAAGACTACAAGTCTGATGCCTGGACCATCCACTGTACCAAAACTTTCTAATGAATGAAGCTTACCTACCATGTTACACCTTTATTATTTTGTTACTTCTTCTAGATCGATGCCTAGTTCGTCAGCGTCAAGGTCACCAGCGATAACCTTATCATCTTTTCCAAGTGAATCAGGAATGATAGTAAATGTATTTGAAATACCATCCTGTGCATTCATAAATGGAATCTTAGCAACTGATGCTAATGATGATGCAGCACCGTGAGTATCTCTACCGTGTAGTGGGTTAGCACCTGGAGCGAAAGGCTTACCTTCTCTACGTCCGTCTGGTGTGTTACCTGTGTTCTTACCATATGTTACGTTAGATGTAATAGTAAGAATAGACTGTGTAGGAATACCATCTCTGTATGTGTGTTGCTGTCTTAGATAACTCATGAACTTGTTAACGATTTCTACTGCTAGCTCATCAACTTCGTCATTATCGTTACCATATTTAGGGAAATCTCCATCAATCTCGTAATCTACTACTAGACCGTCTTCGTCTCTGATTGTCTTAACCTTAGCGTTCTTGATAGCTGAAAGTGAATCAGCAACGATTGAAAGACCAGCTACACCAGTAGCAAACCATCTCTTAACCTCTGCATCGTGAAGAGCCATCTGAACTCTCTCGTAGCAGTATTTATCATGCATGTAGTGGATGCAGTTAAGGGCACTTACGTATACCTTAGCTAACCACTTCATCATATCTTCAAACTTGTCCATTACTTCATCGTAATCTAGGTATTCAGATGTGATTGGTCTGTACTTAGGTCCTACCTGAACCTTAGTCTTCTCATCCACACCACCGTTGATAGCGTAAAGTAGACATTTAGCAAGATTTGCTCTAGCTCCGAAGAACTGCATTTCCTTACCAATTCTCATTGATGATACACAACAAGCAATACCGTAGTCATCACCGTGTGTAACTCTCATTAAGTCATCATTCTCGTACTGAACTGAAGAATATCCGATAGAAATCTTAGCACAGTATTTCTTGAATGCTTCTGGAAGTCTTGTTGACCAAAGAACTGTTAGGTTAGGCTCTGGAGCTGCACCCAAGTTCTCTAGTGTGTGAAGGTATCTGAATGATGATTTTGAAACCATGTGACGTCCGTCAATACCAACACCACCGATTGACTCTGTTACCCAAACTGGGTCACCAGCGAAAATCTGGTTGTACTCTGGAGTACGTGCAAACTTAACACATCTTAACTTCATGATGAAGTGATCGATGAATTCCTGAATCTGTTCTTCAGTAAATGTTCCGTTTGCTAAATCTCTCTCAGCGAAACAGTCAATAAATGTAGATGTACGTCCAAGTGACATAGCAGCACCATTCTGTTCTTTAACTGCTGCTAAGTATCCAAGGTATGTCCACTGGATAGCTTCCTGTACGTTCTTAGCTGGCTTTCTGATATCAAATCCATAGATATCACCAAGTTTTGCTAATTCATCTAAAGCTCTTAACTGCTCTGAGAATTCTTCTCTATCTCTGATAACATCAGCTGTCATTGTCATAAGATCAGTGTCAGCCTTCTGTTGTTTTTTATCTTCGATTAGTCTGTCGATACCATATAGTGCTACTCTTCTGTAGTCACCAATGATACGTCCACGTCCATATGCATCAGGAAGACCTGTTACGATATGGTTTGAACGACATGTTCTAATCTCTGGAGTATATGCGTCAAATACACCAGCGTTATGTGTCTTTCTATAGTTTGTATAGAAATCTACTACCTCAGGATCCACTTCGTAACCATTGTCTGAACATGCCTTCATAGCCATACGGATACCACCGTTTACCTGAAGACCTCTCTTAAATGGCTTATCTGTCTGGAAACCTACGATAGTTTCTTTGTCTTTGTCAATGTAACCTGCTTCGTGGCTAGTAATAGTCTGAACAACCTTAGTGTCCATATCTAAAACTCCACCAGCTTCTCTTTCCTTTTTCTGAAGCTCAAGTGTTTCTTTCCATAACTCTTTTGTAGCTTCTGTTGGGTCTGCTAGGAAACTTTCATCACCATCATATGGTGTATAGTTCTTTTGAATAAAATCTCTGACGTTGATCTCTTTTTGCCAAGCGCCACCATTAAATCCTTCCCATTCTGTTCTCATCTCTTTCTCCTCCTACTTAATAGTTAATAAATCTTCTACAGTCTTCCTCTTAGGAGCCTCCGGCTCGTCTGCTGGATATCCAACTGCAATCAAAGCCATCAACAACTGTCCCTCAGGAACCTGTAAAATGTTTGAAGCTTTTTCTATATCATACAACCCCATTATTACTGTTCCAAGGCCCTCTTCTGCTGCCGCAAGACAAAATGTTTGAGTAGCAATTCCATTATCGAATGCTTGCCAATTGTCCTCGCGTATAGTAGAGAAACTTCCGTCTCTCTCAAAGCCTGAACGTTTGTCAACAATCAACGTAGCAACAAGTGCTGCTGATCCATTAATGATGCCTGCATTGTGCTCTGCACAACATTCCTCAGCTAGTTGTTTCTTAATCTCTGGATCTTTGATTAGTATATAACGTGTTGTTTGCGTGTTTTTCCAAGAAGGTGCATATGCCGCACTCGAAACCAGTTCCTTAATCACATCTTCTGATACTGGCGCATCCGTAAATTTACGAATACTTCTTCTTGTTTTTATACATGTTTTTGTATCCATTAAAACACCTCCAAATGCCTTAATTTCTAGCGAACTGACTGTTAAAATCAATCACACATGTAAAGAAGTTCACTAACCTAGTTAGTATAACACTTTTAATGTTTTTTTCAACAGTAAAAAGGTATATTTTTTTGATTTTATGGGGCGAAAACTCACCTTTGTATTGTTGACAATAACTATGGCGGTGTAATAGTATTTTACTTAGGAATATACAGATGAGGATTTACTAATGACAGAAGGCAAAGAACTAAAAAAAGGACTAATATCTGTTGTGATGAGCAACTACAATACTCCTATCAACTACTTGAAGGAGGCTATTGATAGTGTCTTAAAACAGACATATTCCAACTTCGAATTTATCATTATAGATGATGGTTCTACTGATGATTCTTTAGAATTTATTAAGTCTTATGATGATCCTAGGATTAAATTGATTGTTAATGAGGAGAACATCGGTCTAGCCCATTCTTTAAACAGAGGCTTCGATGCAGCTTCTGGTGAATTTATTGCTAGAATGGACACTGACGATATTTGCTATCCACAAAGATTTGAAAAGCAGATAGAGTATATGCAGGAAAACCCTAATACTATTGTCTGTGGAGCTTGGGCAAAAATCATTGATAGCCAGAATCAAGAGACTGGTGAATCTTGGGGAAGTCCAATCATAAAAGATACCGATTCTTATAGAATCGGTTTGCTTTTCAGCAATAATCCTCTTATCATTCACCCTTCTGCATTTTTTAATCATAAACTACTTATGAAATACAATCTTGTTTACAATAATCAATTTCCTCACGCAGAAGATTATGAATTTTGGACTAGGTGTGCAAAATATGCAGATTGTGAAATTCTTCGAGAATATTTATTGAAATTCCGCAGGCGCGAGAGTTCCGTCTCTGCTTCTTTCACGAAACTTCAAAAAGAAGAAGCATATAGTATAATTAAAATTCAGTTAAACGAATTAGGATTGCGTATGTCCAGCGATATACAAGATTTGCACTATCGTTTATTTGTTGATATGAAACCTTATGATAACACCCTTAAAAAATGGATCAAAAGAATAATATCAGCTAATAAAAAATATAAAGTATTTAATCAAAAAAAGTTAAAGAAACTACTGTGGTATAGATGGTCCGAATTTTGCTATGAAGAAATGTCACACTCAAAAACAATGAGAATACTATATTTGTTCATATCATTATCTATCAGATGTAAACTAAATCTATTCAAAATTCGAACGAATTACAAAAAGGGAAAACATGTGTAAAGATAAAGAGTTGAAAAAGAATTTAATATCTGTAGTGATGAGTAACTATAACACTCCTATTGAATATTTAAAGGAGTCTATTGATAGTGTCTTAGATCAGACATATTCTAACTTTGAATTTATTATTATAGATGATGGTTCTACTGATGACTCTTTAGAATTCATCAAATCTTATGATGATCCTAGAATAAAACTTATTGTTAACGAAGAAAATATCGGTCTTACAAAATCATTAAATAAGGGATTTGAACTAGCTCAAGGTGAGTATATTGCTAGAATGGACTCTGATGATGTTTGCTATCCTAATCGCTTTGAAAAACAATTAAAATATATGAAACATCATTCTGACACTATTGTTTGTGGGGCTTGGGCTAAAACACTTGATGAAAAAAACAATTCCACTATTGAAGAGTGGGCATGTGGTGCTATTAATGATATGGAAGAATATAGGATTAACCTTCTCTTCAATAATTATCCTTCCCTTTTTCATTCTAGTGCTTTTTTTAATAATAGTCTTCTAACAAAATATGGTATTAAATACAATGAAAAATACACATATGCACAAGACTATGAGATGTGGACGCAATGTTCTAAACATGCCAATTGCTTTATTATAAAAGAAATATTAATTAAGTATCGTTTTCACAACACTTCTATTTCACAAACTAAAGGGAATTTACAAAAAGAATGCGTTTTTGGAATTGTACAAGATCAACTAGATTACTTGCATTTAGTGCTTCCTGCTGATGTCAAAGAATCTCACATTGTTTTTCCATCAAAACATGCAAAATATAACGCTGAGTTCAAGAAATGGATAAAAACTATTATCAAAGCTAATAGGAGATATCGAGTATACAACCATAAGATACTTAAACGTCTTCTATGGTATTATTGGTCCAAAGTCTGCTATGTAGAGTTCTCTCATTATAGTGCATCCAAGAAATTATTCTTAATTGCGACTCTTTCTCCAAGGTGTATAATGAATCTTTTTAGAATAAAAAAATACTATATTGATAAATATAAATAACAAACTATTACAATTCATATTCTGACTTATTTGGATAGTTATTGAGCAGAATCGAATCAATCTCTGAACGTACATTTTCGAATTCCAATTCGTCAATATCCCCTGAGTCATTCAAACAAACCATCATTGAATTATCATCCCAAATATCTTTTCTTATTGTTTCTATTTGTTCTTTTACATCATTGTAAAATATACCAAAATGATTATGGTCAACTGGGCAAAACGTGCCATTTAACATATCCCATAAATGAAAAATTTGTTGTTGAACATCTAATGGTGTGCGAAATCTATTCTTACATATTTCATCTAACTGCTTGCCATAAACTTTCCAAACTTGTTCCATAGTGGTTTTTTTCATGGGTGAGCCTAGATGTGGATGCACCATACCATATAAATAATTGTCTCTAAAAGATAAGCGATGATACTTTAGGGCATTTTTATTGCATTTTCCAAACCATAACTCTGGTTTTTTCCCCATACTTCTTGTTATATCAAAATAATCATTCACTAATCCTATATTATTAAATAACATATAATCAAAGAATTCTTTTTTTGAATAGTGTTTATAAGGTATTGCCTCACAACAATATTTAGGATTATCTCCATTAAAGAAATCCTCTTTTCTTGTATTTCTATTTAGAAACACATCATCGTTAAAATAAACAAAACACTCTGACAATCCTTCGATTCTGTGAAAATTTAATTCTATAGGATTTATGTTAAAGGTAGGCAAATACTTCTTCGGAATAAAATCGCCATGCTTTACTATTTTTAATTTTTCGTGATTAACATTCAACCAATCAGGATAATGACCATATGTTACGAAGTGAATCTTTCTAACCCAAGGCGCATACTTTTCTACGCTTCTAAACCAATACTTTAACAGATCCCAATCTCTATATCTTTCAGCACCATTGCCTTCAGAATAAGCCGAACTATATTTACTTTTTTCATTTTGCCAATTTTCATCTTGGTCATCAACCCACGTTAAAACAAAATCAACCGGTTGATTTGTTGGCAATTCTTTAATTCTTTTTATTGTGGCAATTAGTTCACATTTTTTTAATTTTAATGATTTTCTAATACCGTTATAAAAGCTCATATTTGTTCTGCTAATCCCTCTTATTTTTTTTTGCACTTTTCATTAAAGTCAATAATGCTTAATAACAATTCTGCATCTTCTGACTTGGCAATAGCCTCTACATCCTTATCTAGGCAATGGCTTTCCCAATAAGGATGCTCTTCGTACACAAATGTATGTGATGGGTTCACTCTTGGATCTAAGATAAATAGCTCTCTTAATTCCTCATAACTCACACCATGCTTCTTTGCGATTTGGTAGAACTGCGAACAAAACGAGACCTTAGTGGCAAGCCAGCTATTTTCCATGTATTTTGCCAACTCAGCAGTAACACTATCTACCATTCTAAATGTATGACGTCCGTCATATACAGTTTGTAAAACTTGTATGACCTTTTGGCAATCTGACTTTTCTCCTCCTAGGACAGTGAAGCCAAACTCAAAGTTGTTACAGTGCTGTGTGGCACCATAATATTCGGGGCTAAAAACAATATGTTTGCCTGTCTCCTCCACTAATTTTTCTGTTGAGTGAGGAAGAATAGTACTTTTAATAACATAAATGCTAGCCTTATGTTCTTCTATTGCTTTTTTCACCTCAGTAGTATCACATAGACATTTATCATTTATTGGGGTATCGACACAAATAAATGCAATGTCATACTTGTCTTTTGTTCTAGTGTCAACTTCTTTATATTTGTCGAACACTTCCGGATTAAGTTTTTGTATTTCTTTTTCAAGATTATGACCAACTACTCCATATCCAACTATTAATACATTCATATACTACCCTCTTTTTTTATTCCTTATTATTATTTTTCACTTCAATATCATGAAGACGGGATGCTCCCCAATTATATAGTTTCCACTTTATCGGATCATCTGTTACACCTTCATCCATATCAAAAACAAATCCTGGAAATACGCCTTCTAGATAATTGTCATTTCCATATTCGTCTGTGACAAACGCGACTACATCTACCTGATATCGTGATGGCGCCAAATGCTTTGTATCCATAACGAAAGATAATTCTTTAGTCTCGTTTTCTTCAAAGTTAATTTTAGTATCCGTAATCATGGTTGCTCCCTTTTTAGGAGTAGTCATCGGTGATAGTTCAAATCTAAATCTAACATTCGACTGTTTGCGTGATGAATTTACTTTTAGTTTTATAGGAACTCTATTTCCACATTCTATATGGGAATTATCCAAATCCAATTCACCTATGCGTAAACCTCCATCACCCCATTCAGGATGTCTGTATTCATCGCTAAATTCGTAATGATCTCTAACTATTTCCTCTTCTTTATTCTTTGATAAATAAATGTCGATGCCTTTTTCTACATCTCCATCAAATATTATTTTTCCATGACTAATAACTACACATCTATTACACAAATTACGAATAGTATTCATATTGTGACTTACATAAAGTATTGTTCTCCCCTCTTGAGCGGAAACATCATTCATTTTATCTATACATTTTGTTTGGAATGCCATATCTCCCACAGCAAGTACTTCATCCATAATTAATATTTCTGAATCCAAGTTGGCTGCTACAGCAAAAGCTAACTTTACATACATTCCCGATGAATATCTTTTCACTGGCGTATCAATAAACTGACTACATTCCGAAAACTCAATAATATCATCTATCTTCTTTGCTACTTCAGATCTAGTCATTCCTAGAATCGCGCCGTTTAGATAAATATTTTCTCTACCTGTTAACTCTGGGTTAAAACCTGTACCCACTTCTAACATAGATGAGATTTTTCCATTAACGTAAATCTTACCTTCTGTAGGGGCTGTAACTCTGGAAAGAATTTTTAATAATGTGGATTTTCCCGCACCATTATGCCCTATTATTCCAATTCTTTCCCCTTTGTTTATGGTGAGATTAATACCATCTAAAGCCATAAATCTTTCATTTTTTTTATATACTTTGTCACCTATCTTTATATTAGGGTCTTCTTTCTTTCTTAATCTGGCCCACCAACTTTGAAGGTCTCCCTTTAGTGTTCCACCACCAATGACTCCCAATCTATATTGTTTTTTTATTCCTTCAATTTTTATAGCAATTCCATTATCGCTCATAATTATTCTCCACTAGTAGTTATCCTTTTCTAAACTCAATTAAACTGTATCCATAAAAGTCTTTTCAACCTTATTGAACATCGTGATACCTATAAATAACACCACAAATGTAGTTACCCAGCTTATTCCCCACCATAACCAAGGTTGTGATCCTACACCAATCCATCCATATCTCATAAGTTCCACAATTGGTGATAAGGGATTAAGCATTATTAATCTATATAGATAAGGTTGGTCCCATAAAAAAGAAGCGGCATAAATGACGGGTGTAGCATACATCCACAAAGATATACCAAAAGTTACTACCACTCTCAAATCTCTATATTTAGTAGTTAACGACGAAATAATAATACCGAATCCTAAACCTAGTAATGCCATTTCCAATAGGAACAACGGTGTCAAGGATGCTACCCATGTTACTCTAGCATTGGAGCCTCTCCACAAGAATATTATAGAAAAGAATCCAACTAATAGTAATTGCACGAAAAAGTTAATCATAGAAGTGATAACTGTAGAGATAGGCAACGCTAATCGTGGAAAATATACTTTTCCATATAGGTTTACATTATCTACAAACGTTCCAGATGTGGAATTAAGACAGTTTGAAAAATAAAGCCAAGGAACGTTACTAATCATATAGAACAAGAAATGAGAAACACCTTCTGCTGGCATATCTATATGAGCAATATCATGAAATACAAAAGCTTGCATTGCCGCAATTAACAGTGGCTGAATAATAAACCATGCAGGTCCCAACACCGTTTGCTTATAACGAGTTGTAAAATCACGCTTTACAAATAACCATACAAGATCCTTGTATTTCCATAGTTCCTTTAATTTAAAGTCGTACCATTTCGTTTTAGGTTGTATTACATATGACCAATTTTGTTCCATAGTTATCCTTCTTACTAATATGTTCTTCTAAACAATTTTATATGTATCGTTCTTAGTAAAAAATGTTCATAAAAGAACATTTGTATTCTTCTTCTTCTACTAAATAAGTGACGATATTTTCGTCTCATTTTCTTTAAATACTTTTCAATAAATTTTGACTCTCCACTATTTTTCTTAAGTAGTCTAAGTAACATAATGGCTCTTTCCACACTCTCTCGAACTAATTTATCTATAATTTTGTCATGATTTTCAAGCATCTCTTCACACTGTGAAAATGAGTCTATTTCTGATGCAGCTTTTTCTTTTTCTAGTTCTCCTCTATTTAATTTTGAAGTAACACTACCTTTATGCTGGATGTAACAGTAAAGTGTTTCCGCGTTATATCTAATCTTACTGTTTTTATCTATATTTACTAAATAAGTTATCACAAATAATCTATCCTCATTCAGTGATATTGCCTCATCAAATCTTATATTTTTTTCTCTTATTATTTTAGTTCTAAATAATTTATTCCACACAAAACCGCTGTACTGATCAACTCCCCCATACATATGGTTTATTAGCTCATCTGCTGTAAACTCCTTATTACTCATCTTGTAGTTGTGAACCAAGTTATCATCTTCAAACTTATGCATATAATTACACATAGTCATAAGAACATCATCTCGCATTTCATTTACTAAAACTTCTATATATCTTTCTGATACATAGTCATCACTATCTACAAATGAAATGTAGTCACCTTTAGCATTATTAATCCCAATATTTCTACAAGCAGATACTCCATCCTTTCCCGTCGCAATAATTGAAGTATTCATACTATATTTCTTAGATAATCTTTTTATCTCTTCATAAGTAGTTATATGACATACCAATATAACTTCAAAATTACTATATGTCTGTACTTCAAAACTATCTAGACATCTAACGATTTTATCTAGATACTTATAAACCGGTATTACTATTGAAACTGTTTGTCTCATACGGTAATTATCTCCCCTCAATAATAGGCCTCACTCTTAAAGTATTATATCACAATTCTTTTAACTCGCTCAACACAAAAAGCCCTTATCATCACAATACAAAAGTCATCTCTTTTATCAGAAATGATAAAAAAATAGGGAACTAGATATATTCTAGTTCCCTATTACTATTATAAATACCGATTATTCAGCTTCTTGTTCCTCATCAAACTTTTCTACTCCACCGTGTATGATTACTGGATCTTTATCTGGGAATAGAAGGTTAAGAACGATACCTGCAATAGCTGCAACAGCAAGTCCTGATAGACTAAATGCTACAGAACCAATGTTGAACTTAACAGCTCCGTCGAAACTCTTAACAACGTCAGCGCCCATTCCTGAACTAAACTTAATACCAAGCGCTGATACAACGATGATAGCTGCTACGATAACGTTACGGCTCTTAGAGAAGTCTACCTGAGCTTCTACTACGTTACGTACACCGATAGCTGCGATCATTCCGTATAACATGAATGAAATACCACCAACTATACCTGCTGGCATTACTTCGATAATCATAGCAAACTTAGGTGAGAATGATAGTAATACTGCGATATAAGCAGCGATTCTTACCACTCTAGGATCGAATACTTTTGAAAGCGCTAATACACCAGTATTCTCGCCGTATGTTGTGTTTGCAGGACCACCAAATAGTGATGCTAATGATGTTGCAAGACCATCACCAAGAAGTGTTCTGTGAAGACCAGGCTCATTGATGAAGTCTTTATCACATGTAGCTCCGATAGCACAGATATCACCAATGTGTTCCATCATAGTTGCGATAGCGATAGGAACCATTGTAGTAACAGCTGTAACTACTTTAGCTTTCTGTGAGAAATCTACACCGCCAAATACTGTTCCGTTCCAGTCTACTGGAAGGCCAACCCAAGCGGCATCTCTAATCTTCCACCATTCAACTTTAGTGAAAGCTTCTATATCTAACAAGTTACCAAAGATAACTGCACATACATAAGCAACTGCAACACCGATAAGGATAGGAATAATCTTTGACATTCCTCTACCCCAAATGTTGAATGCAATAACTGTAGCCAAAGCGATAAGTGCTAATGGCCAGCATGTTGCACAGTTGTTCAAAGCTGATGGAGCTAAGCAAAGTCCAATAGCAATGATGATAGGTCCTGTAACTACAGGTGGGAATAGTTTCATTACTCTCTTAATACCTACAATCTTAATAATTGCAGCAAGTATTACATAAAGAGCACCTGCACATACAACACCGAAACATGCATATGGAAGCATTTCCGAATTAGCCTTTCCATCTACCATAGGAGCTATCGCTGCATATCCTCCAAGGAATGCAAATGAAGATCCTAAGAAAGCTGGTACTTTAAACTTTGTAAGTAAGTGGAATAGTAATGTTCCAAGACCTGCCATAAGCAATGTAGTCTGAACATTCAATCCAGTTAGAATTGGTACTAAAACTGTAGCACCAAACATAGCGAATAAGTGCTGGAATCCTAAGATACCCATTCTAGGATAGCCAAGTTTTCTAGCATCATAGATTGGTTCTAAACCAATTTGATTCTTTGCCATTCTCTTTTTCCTCCTTTTAGACAAAATTTTTTTGGGCTTTCGCCCCTATCCGATTCAATCTAGGTTTTCCTCAACACCCTAAATCTTGTACCATTTTACCATAAAAACTGCTGTTTGCATACCATATATTGTGGTTTTTTTAATTGTTTTTCTATTTTATTTCCACTCCAACCTATGTAACTCCCCAGCATCTTGCATGCCTACAAAGTCCTGCTGTCTCAGTGCCTCATACAAAACTATTGCTACAGAGTTTGAGAGGTTAAGCGATCTAATATCTTCATTCATTGGAATGCGAATACAAGTATCTTCGTGTTCCACTAGCACTTCTTCCGGAATACCTGCACTCTCTTTTCCAAACATAATAAAATCGTCTGGACCAAATTCCACATCCGTATACTTTTGGTGCGCCTTAGTGGTAGCATACCAAATCTTAGCGTTAGGGTTTTGCTCACAGAAATCATTATATGAATCATAGATTGTTACATCTAAATCTTCCCAGTAGTCCATACCTGCACGTTTAAGATTTTTCTCGGTAATTCTAAACTTCATTGGCTCAATCAAATGAAGCTTAGTTCCTGTGGCACAGCATGTACGTCCTATGTTTCCTGTGTTTTGTGGTATTTCCGGTTCTAGTAAAACTATGTTCATTCTTTCTTTGTCCAACCGATCTTTTTAATATACATAAAAACTGGCCTAGTATTCCTAGGCCAGTCAAATAATCTTATTCATTTTCAAGCCTCTCGATAAAAGCTTTCACTCTATCAAGAGCTATCTTTAAATTATCTAAAGAGTAAGCATAAGAAATTCTTAAGAATCCCTCGCCACAATCTCCAAAAGCAGTTCCTGGCACCACAGCCACTTTTTCCTCTTTAAGAAGACGTGTAGCAAACTCTTCAGAAGAAAGTCCATACTTCTTTATATTAGGGAACACATAGAAAGCACCGAAAGGCTCGAAGCATTCTAGTCCCATTTCCTTAAATGAATTCATAAGGAATCTTCTTCTCTGGTTGTAAGATTCTCTCATCATCTGCACATCTTTTTCGCCGTGCTGCAAAGCATCCACAGCAGCGTACTGGCTCATAGTAGGAGCGCACATGATTGCAAACTGATGAATCTTAAGCATCTGTTCCATAATAACCTTTGGACCAGCTGCATAACCAAGTCTCCAACCAGTCATAGCAAATCCTTTTGAAAAACCATTGATTACAATAGTTCTATCTCTCATTCCTGGGAATGATGCAATTGACACATGGTCAGTGCCATATGTAAGCTCAGAGTAAATCTCATCAGATAAAACATAAATATCTTTTTCCACGCAAATCTTTGCGATATCTTCTAAATCTTCTTTTTCCATAATAGCTCCCGTAGGATTATTAGGGAAAGGAAGAACTAACATCTTAGTTTTATCTGTAATGCTATCTAACAATTCTTCTTTTGTCAGTCTAAATTGGTTTTCTTCTTTTAGACAAATAGTAACTGGCACGCCGTGTGTAAGTTCCACACAAGGAACATAAGACACATAACTAGGCTGAGGAACTAAAACCTCATCGCCTGGATCTAGCATAGCGCGAAAAGCCAAGTCAATAGCTTCACTACCGCCCACTGTCACTATAATCTCGCTTAGCGGATCATAAGTTACGCCAATCTTTCTATCTAAATATTTACTTATCTCAACTCTTAATTCCTTCAAGCCCGTGTTAGATGTATAGAAAGTCTTGCCACGCTCGAGCGAGAAAATACCCTCTTCTCTGATATGCCAAGGCGTGTCAAAATCAGGCTCTCCCACACCTAGTGAAATAGCGTCTTTCATTTCACTAACGATATCGAAGAACTTTCTAATGCCTGAAGGCTTAATATCCTTAATGGTATTCGATAACGGATCTCTCATTATGGTGTCACCAACATCCTTTCATTCTCATCTGATAAAACAGTTCCGTAATCTTTGTACTTCTTCAAAACAAAGTGTGTTGATGTGTTTAGAATAGAATCGAGTGTGGAAAGCTTGCTAGTTACAAACTGTGCAATCTCCTTCATACTCTTTTCTTCTATAATAACTGTGAAATCAAATCCACCTGACATCAAATAAACTGCTTTAACCTCATCGTACTTCATAATGCGATCTGCTATATCATCAAAGCCTGTACCTCTCTGTGGAGTTACGCGCACTTCAATAAGAGCAGTCACTCTAGTGTCATCTGTTTTGTCCCAGTCTATCATTGTGTAGTAACCACAGATAACCTTTTCCTTCTCCATGTCTGCAATGGCGTTGGCTACTTCAGCCTCTTCCATTCCAAGAAGTACCGCGGCTTCTTTTAAATCAATTCTTCCTTTGTTTTCGATTAATCTTAAAATCTCTTCTCTCATAATCTTTCTCCTATTTTAAAATTACTCCCGAGTCAAAGAAGATTGGATAACTCCTCCACTCTTGTAGGCTCAAGGTATCTAACCTCGTCACCGTTTCGGGCAATCTTGTCATTATTGTCAGTTACTGTTCCAATAACACTTGCAAAAAGGCCCTCATCTGTTAAATATTCTACCATATCGGAGCCTTCATTGCACACTATTATTAGCGCTCCTGTTCCATCCATCTTGTAAGGATTAACATCAAAGAATTCAGCCACTTCCACCACCTGCTGCAAAACTGGAATCTTTGAAATATCGATATCTATTCCTTTATTGATGTATTTTGATAGTTCATAGAGTCCACCAAAAGTGCCTTCTGTGTCCACTTCGTAGCAGACCGCTTTTTCCATAGAATATGAATTGCACATATAGTTTTGCACCATTTCAATGTAGTATTCAACCGTAGTATTCCATTCCAGACCTATGACTGTTTCAATAAAAGTCCAGCTAAACTTCTTTGACAAATCATTCTCATATTTTTTGCACAGTTTAACTGCTCCGCCCACACCAATGGAACCAATCATCACAATATCCATTCCTGGTCGTACAGTAGGCTTCTCCAATTCATCTTTATACTCTTTAATGCGATAAGAAGACACCACGATTGTAGTGTCTTCCGCTTTTAAATAAATCATTCTTAACCCCTTAACGCCCAGCGGTAGTTTCTTTCTTTTTATCGCTAGACTCGGTCTCCTTAATATTCTTACCAGTACCCTTGATGGTCTTAGTTGGAACCATCTTGTACTTACTCTCGTGAAGAAGTTCTTTGCTTACTTGTTTGCCGTGCTCGTAAGTAATCTTCCATAGTTTAGCAACACGACCTACGTGTCCTTCTTCCACTTCCACAAAACCTTCTGGCTTAGTTGGATCTTTTACTGTCACCTTCTTAACCGGAATAGTCTTGATTAGTTCACTCTCGTACTTAACCTCATGCCATTTCTTTCTAGTATCATGTCCGTAAATATTGAAAGTGATAGAACCACCATCATAATGGCCCTGAACATATATAGGAGCGTCCGTATTATTTTCAAACACTAAATCTTTATAATCTCCAGCCAAAGCGGCATCCGCCGCAAAGTCCACATAACTAACTGACATAGAGTGTGGGAATCTCTTAACCACTTTAATCTCCGCTCGAAGCAAAGCATTGTAAAGTGTACTAGATACCTGACAGATTCCTCCGCCCAAGCTGTCTTCTACTTTATTGCCCACGTAAGTACCAGCTGCATACCATCCGTTGGCTTCTGTCCATGGAGCAAGATGCTCGTTACATGAGAACTGCTCACCTGGATAGATAGTATGACCATCTAGTTTCTTCACACCCACTTTAATATTTTTATTTCTAGTTTCATTTAGCGCACCACCTGATACAGATGTAGTAAATGAACCCATTGGCTTGTTAGAAACCTTCATACAATCTTTAACTGTGTACTTAGGCTTAGTAACCTTAGTGGTAGCTGTAAAGTTGATATCAGACTTTCCATCCCACTCTTTATTAATATATTTAGCAAAGGCTGCAGTAGATTTTTTCTGATCTACCTCGTAGCCATTGTCTTCTTTCAAAATTTTAAATCCATGTCCTGTGGCCTTAAGCTCTGCGTTCAAAACAGGAAGTTCATATGGCTCTACTGCCTTCTTAAACTTCTTCTTCATTTTCTTCTCATTAAGTTTCATCTTAATTTTGAAGTCTTTGCCGCCGTTTCTTAGCTGAGCATTATTTACGTAGCGAGTAACAATACTACCCACTTTTCCATACTCGATAGCATCGTCCACAATATCTACATTTGCCCACTCGTAGCCTAGATCTACTAGTCTAGTTTCGCAAGTGTAGTCACCCACTTTTATCTTAACTTTAATATTTGTTTTCTTATTTACAGCGTCTCGAACTTTTCTAGTAGCTTCTTTTTTCTTCATGCCACTAACATTCTCGTCATTAATTCTCACGCCTCTTTTAATCGTTCCCTTGTCATCTTTTTTCTCAGCGCTCATCACAAAAGCACTTATGCAAAACATAAGTGTAAGAGACATTATTAATAATGTGATTCTCTTAAAAACTTTCATGATACTTCCTCTTTTTTATCAGTTTTAGAAATATGCTACTGTGGTCACCACCAAAGCTGCCGCCACTACTAATGCAATAACTGCTGCTATAATTCTTTGGTTTCTTTTGCTGTTAAAAAAGTTCATAATTCCTCCATTTTTAGTCTAAAAATTGCTGATTTGAAATCTTTCAAATAGCCTATATTTATGGGGGTTATAGGGATTTTTCACTAAAATATCCTTAACCTTATTAAATATAGCATAAAAAGATTTAATTGCATAGTAGCAATCAACTTTTTTTGTTAGTTTTTTTGGAATTTTTTTAACGAATTATCTTTCCCTTAGTGGAAATTATGTAATCGATTTTTCTAGACGCTTCGCTTTTAGATAATTCATTGATGTCATAGTCTATACCTAAATTGTGATACGAAATTAAAGCGAGCAAGTATCTCTTTTGCTTTTCTGTAATAGGCGAGCTTTTCTTAGGTTTGTAAATAAACTCCTTCGGCTGAAAGAGTTCAGGATTGTCGTTTCTATACATATCATAAAACATCAAATAGAGTTCACTAGTAACCTTTGCATCGTTAAAGGCTCTATGGTGATTCTCATCATTAATGCCAAAATAATTGCACAAAAAATCTAAACTTCTGCTCTGAAGTTCTGGGCACTTTGCTCTTGCTATACGAAGAGTGTCCATTCCACTTCCGCTGAAGTCTAGATTAAGATTCATAGCGTTTTGTTTTAGAAAACTGTAATCAAAACGCACATTGTGTCCGAGAAGCAAATCGTCCCCTGCAAAATCAATAAACTCCGGCAAAACTACTTTGATAGTAGGCTCTCCCTCTACCATATCTGTATTAATGCCAGTGAGTGCAGTGATTTCTGCAGGCACTTCTCTTAACGGATCTATTAACTTAGAAAATGTGTCTACCACTTCTCCATCTCTAACCTTTAGCGCACCAATCTCAATAATTTGTGCATGCTGTGGTGAGATGCCCGTGGTTTCTATATCCACACAAGTGTAATCTCTCATTTACTTTGTCTCTTTCAATTTTTTAATGTGATAAGGGATATACATGATAAACGTGAATAACATAATCGCCATATTCACATAAACAAGAATATCCACCCACACCTGTGGCATTTCCTTAACCACAAGTAGTGCGATAATTATTACATAAGTGGCAAATGTACATACCTTACCATACCACATTGCTCCTTCTATCTTTTGACCCTTCTTTAGAAGAATCATTCCCATGATAGACATATATCCTTCTTTTACTATATATAATGCAACCATTGCTATAACTATTGGATACTTAATAGCAAGTGCCACTATAATAGCACCAATCGTAATCTTATCTGCAATGGGATCTAGCATCTTTCCCCAGTCGGTTACTTGGTTAAACTTTCTAGCCACGCGACCGTCAAAGAAATCAGTTAAACCTGATACTCCAATAGTAACTAGCATCAGCCAATAATATACATTATATCCTGGAGCGTGTTCTGACTTAACAAAGAACCACAAAAATATTGGTACTAATAGTATTCTAAAGTAGCCCATTAAATTTGGTATTGTGAAGTATTCTGATTTTTTATTCATTAATAGCCTCCCACTAACTAATCGTATATCAAATCATTTATCAGTTCATTTATCACGTCATATATCAATTTAAACCCAAGTAATACTTTTTAACATATCGAAAAGTATAGCATATTTTCAAAAAAGTTTTTAATAATCATTTAATCCATTAGATTCTTCAAATAGTTAATGATAGTCTCTAGAACTTCATCTATTTCAGTATCCAACCATCTCTTGTCACTTTTATCTACACTTTCTGTATACTGTTTGTTTTTAAAAGTATTTTCTAGTCTTCTGATGACCTCAACTATGCTTTTTTCTTTCATGTTTTTATTTCTAAAAATATAAACATTAAAGCATTCCATTATTTTTTTATTGTCAACTTTATCGCAGCAGTAATAAATATCGAAAATATCTTTGTACCTTGTATTAAACCGTCCAAATCTAAGCAAAGAACATATTTTTTCGGTAAAAATTTGCTCTAAAGAATTTGCAAATAGAGATACTCCTTTTTTCTCACGATAAATATCAAAACAAAATTTCTCTTGATCTATATCAAGATGTTTATGAACACCTATATCAATTTTACTTTCAATGAAAGTTCCTTCTTTATCTGTTATTTTTATCCTAACACTCTTTCCTTGATAATCCTGCTGATTTAATTCAGTAATCGATCCTATGCGCTCTATCTTTATATCTGGAACTTTATTAATTTTCTCAATAAAACTATCAATATTGTTTTCAGAAATAGAATACCTCATAAAATCTAGGTCAATATCTTGAGTTGTTCTCCTTGAATTGCCACTAATATTTCTCATTACTATTCCACCTTTAATAGTAACTTTTTCAGAAAAACTACTCTCGCTAATTGCTTTTAGAATAACGTCTTGAGCTGTTTTTGCTATGGCATCTTGTTTTAAATACCCCTCTTTTTCTAATTCGTCTATCATACTCTGTAATTTCATCTAAAAAACCTCCGATTGAATAGTCTCCATAACCATTTTTGTCTTTGGAAGATTATTAGCATACTCTTCCACTGCCTCAAAATCCAATTCATAAATAATCTTACGATAATTCCCAATTATCTCTTTATAGTAATCATATGGAAGTTTGCTCTTATTTCGAATTAACTCAACTAATAACCTTTCTTTAGAAAAGACTGTAATGTCATCCCCATTATAATTTATTATCTCAACTCCCATATCCATACTTCGACAATTATCAAAACTCTGTTTTACTTGCTTATTTGAAATTTTTGATGAATCTTTATCTGTTAACAAATAATAATACGTTGGGATAGTATCTGTTAATCCTTGATAATAAAATGCACTATTAAGAGTAAATACTGATTTAGGATATTTTTTCCTAATGATAGCCGTATCAGGAACATTTTTTTTATCAGAATATATACCTGATGCTAACTTAAATAGCTTTCCTTCACTAACTGCTTGTTTAATTTTATAATTGCTCTTATATTTTTCTAAGCATTCTTTGTGTGAATATAACATTTTTTACCTCTTTTACCAAAAATCCGTATTTTTTATTTTTTTACGGATATTTAATTTAATTGTATTTTACTACTGTATTTCCTTTGCGTCAATAGTTTTATCAAAAAAGACGCATCATTTGATGCGTCTTTTTGTGTTTTTATATTCTATTTACTTTGTCTTCTTTGACTTTACTTTAGACCATATTGATTGATATGTTTTTCCACCAATGATCTTAAACGTTCTTATTCTTATATAGTATTTCTTCTTTTTCTTTAGTTTTTTAATTGTTTTTGAAGTTTTTGAATATGTTTTGACTGTTATTGTTTTAGCTTTCTTAAAGTTTTTCTTTTTCGAATACTGTATTTTATAGCCATTTACACCACTTACCTTTTTCCATTTTATTTTCAACGATTTCTTCTTGGATTTTATTTTTTTGATGGAGGTAGGTCTAGGATTTCTAATAATTATCGGCTTTCTAGTTGTGACTACTTCTCCTTTTGTTGTCTCCTCTTTTTTTGATGTAGTAACAAGAGGTTCCGTTGTTATTATAGGCGTTGTTGTAGGTTTAACCGTTGTTGTTGGAGCAACAGTTGTTGTTTCAACATCTATATCTTGGAAAGCTATTCCGTTACTTAGTGCGAAGCTCTCTGCGTAACTACCTTTATGAGCAACAATCGTTAACTTAGTATCACCACTAAAGGCAGATGTGGCTATCGATGTTACATTATCTGGGATCACAATACTAGTCATAGAAGTACATCCCTCAAATGCGCTTCCAGAAATTGTTGTTACACTTTCTGGGACAATAACACTTTCAAGTTTTTTACATCCAATAAAAGTACTACCTTCTATTATATTAACTCCTAACGGAATATTGATTGTTCTCAAATTTTCACATTCTCTAAATGCATGTGGTCCAATTTCATCCACACTTTCAGGAATATTGATTTCTGACAAATTAGTACAGTAAGAGAACACATTTTGTCCAATCTTAGTTAACCCTTCTGATATCGTCACACTAGTCAAAGAAGGACAATTAAAAAATGCATTATTCTCTATTTCTAACACTGTAGATGGAATTGAGATTCTATTCAAACCATCACAGCGAGAGAAAGCACTATCCCTTATACTTTTAACACCATACGGAATTATCGAGTTTTTACATCCTATACAAAATTCATCTGTCCCGGTTTTTATAATTCCATTACAATTGTTTCTACTATCTAAGTAAGGATTGTTTTCATCTACTTTTATTTCTGTGAGATTTTTGCAGTTTGCAAACGAATACCCAACATAATTAACTCTTTTCGGTATGAAAATACTAGTTAACTTTTCACAACCATCAAATGCATTACTAGAAATCTCCAAAACGCTTTCAGGAATTACTGTGTTGTAGCAACCACTTATTAAAGCATTATAAGTTTTGTCTATTATAGCATTGCAATCATTCCTACTATCATAATATGGATTATTACTATCAACTTTTATTTCTGCAAGGTTTTTACAATATGAAAAAGGATTCCCTATCGCAGCAGAACTTCTCCCTATAGATTTTACACTAGCAGGAATACTTATTTTTTTTAATCCAGATCTATCAAATGCCGCCTCTCCTATAGTGATAACACTATTTGGTAGGGATATATTTTCCAAAGATTCGCATTCACTAAAAGCATAATTTTCAATATTAACTATTGTGTTGGGAATAGAACAATAAGACATATTAGGGTATCTAAATCCCTTTATATTCGTAATACCTGATTCTACAATTACATTTTTCACATCTTGAGAAAAATCCATTAAAGGAGCCGTATCCATTTCCCCTGTCCCACTAAATATCAACACTTTTGTTTCGGTATCATACTGCCATGTAACATTTTCTCCACATGAACCTCTTTCGGTAGAAGCCTGAACATTATGATTTTCTACTGGTACAATTCCTAACCCAATAATTGCAATACACACTAGAATTGATAATATTTTTTTCAAAATACTCATCACTTTTCCTCCTTATCACTTTTTATAATTTTATCTATTTTTATTCTCATCCGAACATTAATTGCCACATCACTAACAGTCAATAGAACGTCCCTAGTCACTATCTTTAAAAATAAAAGATATCATAAAAATAATAATGTAACCTATTACAGTGGCATACATTATATATTTAAAGCATTCTAATTTTTCCGTACCAACAATTGTTTTATATTAGTATACCTGTAAAGGTATACTAATATCTGATATACGTAGTATATCAGGGCTTTTGGCATAAAAAAATCAGGCTTATCAGCCTGATTTTTTTCAGTTGATTATTTTATTTTACGCCTTATTCTGTGCGTCCACCAAATTCTCGCTGTTGTACATCTTGCGCATCTTTGGCTTTTCAATTTTACCAGTTGCGTTTCTTGGTACATTGGCAAAGATAACCTTACGTGGTCTCTTGTATCTTGGAAGATCTAAACAAAATTCATTTATCTCATCCTCTGTGCATTCCTCGCCTGGCTTTAGTTCGATAACTGCTGCTGCTATCTCACCCAAACGAGTATCAGCCAAACCAATAACAGCCACATCCTTAATCTTTGGATGCTTGCTTAGGAAATTCTCAATCTGAACTGGGTATAGGTTCTCACCACCAGAGATAATAACGTCCTTCTTTCTATCAACTAGATAGATAAATCCGTCTTTGTCTTTCTCTGCCATGTCACCTGTGTATAGCCAGCCGTCCTTCAAACTCTCGGCTGTAGCTTCTGGGTCGTTGAAGTAGCACTCCATAACTCCAGGGCCTTTGACGATGAGTTCTCCCACTGTCTCGTTAGGCACTTCATTTCCTTCAGTGTCCACAATCTTTGCTTCCCAGCCGTAGCCAGCAATACCGATTGCGCCCACCTTCTCAATATTTTCAATTCCCAAATGCACACAACCTGGTCCAATAGACTCACTCAAACCGTAGTTTGTATCGTAGTCATGATTTGGGAAATACTTTTTCCATGTCTTAATCAAACTTTGTGGCACTGGCTGCGCACCGATGTGCATCAAACGCCACTGATCAAGTTTGTAATCTTCCAACTTAATGTCGCCCTTTTCTATCGCAAGCAAAATGTCTTGTGCCCAAGGAACTAGAAGCCAAACGATTGTACACTCTTCATTTGAAACGGCTTCCATTACAGTCTTAGGTGTAACACCGCGAAGTAGCACAGCCTTTGAACAGCTAATCAAACTTCCGAACCAATGCATCTTTGCACCCGTGTGATATAGAGGTGGAATGCATAGGAACACATCATCTCTAGTTTGTCCGTGGTGCTTCTGCTCACATATAGCCGAATGCGTCAAACTTCTATGCTTGTGCAAAATGGCTTTTGGAAAACCTGTAGTTCCTGATGAAAAATAAATTGCTGCGTAGTCATCATCAGTCAATTCCACATCAGGCTTCTTGTATGACTGTCCGTGAATCTGGCTGTCGAAGTCTTCCGCAAAATCTGGACATCCACCACCCACGTAGTATAGTTTTACATCTTTTATATCGTCCTGAATATTTTCTAGACGGTCGATAAACTCTGGTCCGAAAATTAGGACATCAGCCTCTGCTAGCTTAAGACAATAATCAATCTCTTCCGCGTCAAATCTAAAGTTCATAGGCACCGCCAAAGCACCCGACTTTAGAATTCCAAAGTAAATTGGAAGCCAGTCTAGGCAGTTCATCATAAGGATGGCAACTTTGTCGCCCTTCTTCACTCCCTGACTGATAAGGAAGTTTGCCACGCGGTTTGCTCTGTGGTCGAAGTCCTTCCATGTCATCTCTCTTCTATAATAAGAAGTTTCTGCTGGCTGGATTAGTTCGTACTCCATCCAGTTCACGTGCTTGTGAGCTTCCATATCCGGATTGATCTCAACTAAAGCAACCTCGTCTCTCGCCTCTTTATGATTTCTCTCGAGTAATTCTGTAATTGGCATTTTGTTTTCCTTTCGGCTAATTAATTAGCTATTGTTTTTCATTATTCAAATATTAGTTTCTGTGCATTGTCGCCCAGCACCAATTTTAATTCATATTCATTCAAGCCAGTACTTTTAATATCCTCTATAGCTCGCTTTTGATCATACCATGGTGAGTCCGTGCCAAAGAGCACTTTGTCCACTCCGTGGTTTCTAACCATTCGAACGAACTGATCATTTTCCATATGAATCTTCACGTTTCGATTTAAGCAAATCGCACTGTCCAAATAGTATGGAAGTCCTACTAGCTTTTCTTCTACTTCATCCCACATGCGCCAGCCGCCCATGTGTGCTAGCACCAACTTCTCTGGTTGCATGTGTTTATGCATCTCAAGAATCATGTCTGGTGTACAGTGAATCTGCGC
This sequence comes from Eubacterium sp., assembly GCA_017965495.1. Lineage (GTDB taxonomy): Bacteria > Bacillota > Clostridia > Lachnospirales > Lachnospiraceae > Eubacterium_G. The sequence continues at coordinate 28,998 of JAGCPW010000038.1, forward strand.
TGGAATTCCGATGTCTTCGCCGGCGTGAATCACTATAACCAAATCTTTCTGAGCCGCGTAATCCACTATTCTTTGATACTTTATGTCCGAGAACAATGTGTCCTGGTAATCAGGGTGAAGTTTAATTCCCTTCAAATCCCTTGCCACCACATCATCTATTATCTCTTTATAATTTTCATTATCCGGATGAATCGCGCCAAAGCTAAACAAATGTGTTTCGTCAGTGGTCTCATTAATCTTGCTCGCCAAAGCATTAAGTTTTACCGGCTGTGTAATGTTAGTCGCCACTGGGCAGATGATTGATTTTTCAATCCCAGCCTCGATGCTAGTCTTTGAAAGATCAGATCGCAAAGCCGTAGCCTCAGCATCTACCTTTATTCCTTGGCACTCATAAATACTTTGCTCCATCTTTCGCAAAGTCTGATATGCAATTTTATCCGGAAAAATATGTGTGTGAATATCTATTATCATTTTCTTAAAATATCCTAATAGTTATTAACATTTATTCCATGTTATAGCCGTGCTCGAAAGCCTTTATATTAATATCGACAGTCTTTGGTGGAACAGTGTTTTTGATAACTTCAATCCACTCGTCTTTGTCGAAGTCCATATTTCTAGCGGCCATTCCTAGAATAACTACGTTGAAAACTCTAGGGTTTCCAATCTCAAGCGCTTCCTTCATCGCATCCACTGAATAAACTGTGTACTTGCTTGAAAGCTTCTCAATAATATTTTCAGGATACTCCATAGCACCTGTAACTACTGGCATTGGATCGATGCGCTGGTCGTTTACGATAATCACGCCGTCCTTCTTTAGAAAGTGTGCATATCTGTAAGCCTCAAGACGCTCGAAAGCAATCAAGATGTCAGCCTGGCCTTCTTCCACGATAGGCTCTTCCACCTTGTCGCCATAGCGCACGTAAGTAACAACGCTACCACCACGCTGAGCCATTCCGTGAACTTCGGAAAGCTTTACGTCGTAGCCGCCTTTTTCCATAATGCCGCCTAATATTCTACTTGTAAGGAGTGTTCCCTGACCGCCAACTCCCACGATCATAATATTTACTGTCTCTGCCATCTTACTCACCCCTCTTCTTTAGTTCGATTGCGTCAAATGGACATGTGCTCATGCAAAGTCCACATCCGTTACAAAGTGTTTGGTCAATCTTGATATTGCCCTCAGCAGTCTTAGTGATTGCTGGACAGCCAGACTTAAGACAAAGTCCACACTTCTTACACTTCTCTGGAATCTCCACACATTTGCCCTTTGGCACATATGTTTTTAGAAGCGCACAAGGTGACTGAGCGATGATTACTGAAACTTCATCTTTCGCTACTTCTTCCTTCACCACTTCTTCAAATTTCTTAATATCAAATGGGTCTGCAACCACCACGCTCTTAACGCCAAGAGATTTGCAGAGCTCGTCTAATAGAACGATATTTGCTTCCTCTCCCTGAAGAGTCTTACCTGTGGCAGGGTGATCTTGATGACCTGTCATACCTGTTGTCGAGTTATCAAGAATAATCACCGTACCTGTGGCTTTGTTGTAAACCATATTCATAAGCGAATTCACACCTGTGTGTAGGAATGTTGAATCGCCAATAACTGCTACCCAATTTTTCACGTAGTCTTTGCCTTTAGCTTTCTCCATACCGTGAAGTGTTGAAATACTTGAGCCCATACAGACTGTTGTATCAACCACGCCCAAAGGATTAACGGCACCCAAAGTGTAGCAACCGATATCGCCGGCCGCGTGAATGCCCAACTTCTGAAGCACTGAGTATGTCGCTCTGTGAGGGCATCCTGGACAAAGAATTGGCGGACGCATTGGTGCATCGTTTGGCTCAGCCAAATCCAAATCCTCGTTCAAAAGAACTTGTTTAAGTAGATTTGCACTGTACTCACCTTGGCGAGTGAAAATATTCTTTCCATCGCACTCGATACCCATTGCACGAACCTGCTCCTCAATCACTGGCTCAAGTTCTTCCACAATCACAAGTCTATCCACTTTGCTTGCGAAGTCTTTAATCAACTTCTCCGGCAAAGGATTAATCAAACCAAGTTTCAAAACTGAAGCGTTAGGTAGCGCTTCTTTTACATATTTATAAGGGATACCGCTTGTGATAATTCCCAAGCTTGTATCATTCATTTCTACTTTATTTATATCAAGAGTGTTTGCATCTTCAGCCATGCGGTTTAATCTGTCTTCGACGAAGACGTGACGCTTAATCGCATTGCCTGGCATCATTACGTTCTTTGCAATGTTTCTCTCGTATGGCTTGTCATCCACATCCACTCTATCCTCTAAATTAACAAGGCCCTGTGAGTGTGCAAGTCTAGTAGTTGTGCGAAGAATGATTGGTGTGTCGTACTTTTCTGAAAGTTCATATGCTTTCTTTGTGAAAGTACGAGCCTCTTCGCTATCTGATGGCTCCACCAAAGGAACCATAGCAGCACGCGCTATCATTCTAGTATCCTGCTCATTCTGTGAACTATAAATTCCAGGGTCATCTGCCACGCAGTAAACCATTCCGCCGTTCACACCGATATAACCCTGTGTGAAAAGTGGATCTGCTGCCACGTTTAAGCCTACCATCTTCATCATGGTCATTGAACGAACGCCTGCCATAGATGCTCCGATAGCAACTTCTGTCGCTACCTTTTCATTTGGCGCCCACTCCGAATAAACATCTTCGTATTTAGCTAAATTTTCACTTACTTCTGTACTTGGTGTGCCCGGATAAGCCGATGAAACCTTCACTCCAGCTTCCCATGCACCACGAGCTATCGCCTCGTTTCCAAGCATGATTTTTTTCTCACTCATTTTGTGCCTCTCTTATTTTTTGTACTTTTTTAGGGCTAAGTATTTGCCCAAAAAATCTTCCCTAGGTAAAAATAAAGAGTCTTTTACAACTCTTTACACTTTAAATCTGTCGCTTTAAAGTCCTAAAGTGTATTATAAAAGAAAAACCACCCTTAGTCAATGTTATTAAGGGTGATTTGGAGCATGGTTCTTGACATTCACGAACTCATTTGTTATTTTATTTATAGAACCATACTTGGTTGTCTGTGACGGCAATTGGAGCCCGAGCTTAGACAACCAGGCGTCGGTTCTATTTTTATTTGGATCTATATATCTAATTTTGCTATGACTAAGCATTATCTGGTATTTCTGAATAGTCTTTGCATATGCACTACTAATAACATTATAATCCTGTATCTCTCCTGTTTTGTTTTTAGGGTCTACCAATAACGCTATCATGATTGGAATTCCATTTTTAGTATATACATTTCCGAGTAATACCAAGCTATCATTTCTAGTGGCAGAGTCTAATATAATAACTGGGTCTTCAACTATTTGCGGAACATCTTTCAACAATCCCCAATTCATTTCGGGATGTTTGTCATAGATTTTTTGCATTTTTGATTTTCCAAAGTAAACATCCAATCCTTTTAATCCAATGAGTTTTAGTACTCTGAAAACTGAGCCTACTCTAAATCTCCCATTATCTCTCAGTCTTTGTTTTCTAGTAGTATTTTTAAGCCATTCATCTACTTCTTTTGCAAAATTCAAATTGCCGCCTAGACTACTGAGAAATATATACTCTTTTAATAATCTTGCTAATCTTTCTAACTTGTTTTCATACTTTTCTTTCATTTAATTACTCCTATTTATATTATTGTATCCCCCACTATTCGATTATTATTGAATAAAGTTTTTTAAAAAACAGACGCAACATATTGATTATATCACTTTTGCTCGTCAGCGCAATATATATTTCTACAAAAAAAGAAAAACAAAGGGAAACGAACGACTTTTCTAGTGAGTTCCCTTTGTTTTTCTTTTTTGTATCTAAATATATATTAATCCAAAGCTTCCTTCGCAGGTACTTCTCTCTTCTCCTCATAAGCCTCAAACAATTTATCTGTCTGTTCTTTGTTTGGCTTCTTAGTAAATGCGCTTACGATTGGAACTATAATTAGCCCACCTACCATCGCAACCACACCTGAGTTGATTGATGACTTGAAGATGTATCCAAGTACTGGGCCCCATGTTGTAACATCAATCTTAGCAAGGCTGACTACCATCTGTAAAATTGCTATTCCACAACCCCAGAAGAAACATACGATACTTGCTATCTTTGTAGTCTTCTTCCAGTATAGGCCGTATAGGAATGGTGCTAGGAATGCGCCGGCCAATGCTCCCCATGAAACACCCATCATCTGTGCGATAAATGTAACTGTTGGGTTTGCGTCTTTGACGATGGCGATCATAGCTGATACCAAGATAAAGAACACGATGAATATTCGCATAATCAAAACTTTTCTGTTCTCTGACATTTTTCTCTTCATTGTTGGCTGGATCAAATCCAAAGTAAATGTGGAGCTTGATGTTAGTACCAATGATGAAAGTGTAGACATAGATGCTGATAAAACTAGCACTATTACTACCGCAATCAAAACTGGTGTCAATGTTCCTAGCATTTTTGGAATGATAGTATCGAACAATGGTTGTTTTGTCTCTGGATTGATAGCGATGTCATAAAGTCTGCCAAATCCACCTAGGAAGTAACATCCACCTGCCACTATCAATGCAAAGAATGTTGAAATAATAGTTCCTTTATGTATATCTTTCTCGCTCTTGATAGCATAGAACTTGTTTACCATTTGAGGAAGTCCCCAAGTACCGAGCGATGTCAAAATTACAACAAACAACAACGCCAAAGGATCTGGTCCAAGGAATGATGAAAGTGCTCCGTCAAAGTAGTCTGGAACTTTAACTGCTGCTAACTTAGCTGTAGCTGTGGTTAAACCACCGTTGTTCATTACTACTGCAGCCACTACTGCAATAATACCAACTAGCATTATGATTCCTTGTATGAAATCGTTGATAGCTGTTGCCATGTATCCACCCACTATTACGTAGATTCCTGTTAGAACTGCCATTACCACGATAATTACCCAGTAAGGTAGCCCAAACGCCATATTGAACAAACTTGAAAGTCCGTTGTATAGCGATGCTGTATATGGAATCAAAAATACAAACACGATGATTGATGCCGCAATCTTTAACTTCTTAGAATTAAATCTAGCTCCAAAGAAATCTGGCATAGTCTTTGCATCCAAAGCCTGTGTCATAATTCTTGTTCTTCTGCCCAAAACGTTCCAGGCAAGTAGTGATCCTATGAACGCATTTCCAAGTCCAATCCATGTGGAAGCCATACCAAAGTTCCATCCAAACTGTCCAGCGTATCCTACAAAGATAACCGCTGAAAAGTATGATGTACCAAAGGCAAAGGCTGTAAGCCATGGACCTACCTGTCTTCCGCCCAATACAAATCCGTTAACGTCTGTAGCATGTTTTCTTGAGTAGATTCCTACTCCTACCATTACGGCAAAGAAAACCACTAACATAATTCCGCATAATGTTGCTGTCATAATTAAATCTCCTTATTATCTGAGTCAAAGAACGACTCTTATTTGTCTTTTGCTTTAAAGCGTTGCACTTTAAAGTGCTAAAGTATTCGAGAATAATTATAGGAAAATTCTAGTATTTTGTCAACTAAAATTTTCCTACTTTAATAACATTAGCTCCGCTCTTGTAAGCAGCCTTTAATCCCACATCAGAATCTTCATATATATAAGACTCTTCTGGCTTTACTTTGAAGTGCTCCATTGCCACTATATAGCAAGTAGGATCTGGCTTTTGCTCTTTTACATCTTCCTGCGTAAAAATATAATCAAACAACTCCACGTGATGGAAATGCTCTAAAATATCATAAACATTTTTCTTAGACGCTGTAGTAACTAGCGCTACATTTGTGTTGTACTTAATTCTCTTAATCAAATTGATTAAGCCTTCATTCACACGAATTTCGTCAAAGTACTTTTCATATGCATTCTTCTTAGTCTCGTGAATCTTCTCAAGCAACTCCTCTGTCACACGCTCTTTCACCTGCGCATCCAGTTCCTTACCTGTGTATTCACCCTTTAAGTTTTCCTTAATGATTAGCGGTACAAAAGTCTTATAGTTGTGTCCAAAACAAACATTCTCAAAAAACTCTAAATCCAATGTATACCCACATTGTTCAAGAGCCTCTTTGTAAGCGTAGTAATTAGACCCCACCGTATCGTATAAAGTTCCGTCCATGTCAAACATGACAAGTTTTTCTTTCATCCCAAAATCCTTTCGCCACTTATGGCTTTACTAGAATCTATTTTTCAAACATCTCAGCCACGTCATTAAGCACCATAATCAAACCAGCGTAGAACAACATCGCTCTCTTTCCGTCTTTTTCTATCTTATAAGGAAGCAATCTTAACCAATGAATAATCTCGTGATAATAAATGCTCTTTGTTCTCTCCTCGCCAAAAGTCTCAATCATATAGTCATGAAGCTTCTGGTGCAAAGTCTTGTACGCAGAAGATTTCGTGTGCATATAGTTAATTTTGTTTCCGTCCACACTCACATCCCTAGTCATCATTAGGAATTCATAGCCACCGTGCACTGACTGCAAAAGTTTGCCGTAATCCAAGTTTGGTGACTCGTGAATATTTCCAGTGTTTGGATCAATCAAATAGAAATCATCCTCACCCTGCATGCAAACAATATTTTCTATCGTCAAATCTCCGTGTATCGCACAGTAAGTGTCCACACCAAAGACCTTTTCTAGATATTCTTTGTCTAGGAACTTCTCATAGTATGATAAGTTCTTATACTCCACGCCGTTAATCACAACCGTATCATATCCTAATATAGACTTGATGTAACTTGCGCTCTTTATCTTTTCAAGATTCTTCGTAACCTTGCTATCTACATACTTGTCAATAGTCTCCGCATCAGAATCTCTCTCATCCAATTTGTAAATGCTATCATCCAAAGTCTGCAAAACGCGCTTTAAAATATCCCAACTCTTCTCAACTGGCATCGAGTGAATGTACTCAAAGAATCCAACCGCCTGGCTATAGTAAGGCATATCGTAAAAACAATAACTGTCAGTCTTGTCCTTCTTCTTAATCTCTGGGAGCGCAAGCATTCCTTTGTAGCGCTCGATCCACTCAATCTGATCATAAAGCTTATCTCCGTCCGCGCCAAAAGCATACTTTCTAAAGAACGTACTCTCATCGTCCATACAAAGCATGGTGGTGGCATTGGACCCAGCTGAATAATCACGAATGATTGAAATGTCTCTGTTTATAGTTAAGTAGTTTTCTACATAATCTCTGTTCTCATTTGAAAAGTAACCATCCAAGAACTCCAACTTCTCCTCCTCGTTTAGCTGAGGAAGTAAGTTCACGTGCTCTCGCTCAGAAGTCTGAGTCTCCACACGCTTAAAGAAGAATGAAATCACAAACAAAATGATTAGTGGCAAGAAAATATATAGAAGCATGTAAAGAGTTCTCTCGCCAAGTCTAATAGTACTGCTTGTAATTCCGTTTGAAGTAAAGAACATTAAGAACACATCTGTCCAAGACCCCTTCTTGATGGTCATATGCAAAAACTCAGCAAAGCAATAATATGAACCCACATACAACGCCCACATAAAAATAGTATATGCAATCATCTTGAGTTTACTAATCTTTTTAAAAATATCACTAAAATTCCAGATCAAAGCCCAGAACAAAAATAGAATAAACGACTCTATCTTTGGATTAAAGATACTGGCAATCGCACGAACAATCTTCTTCAAAACATTTCTAAACAAGTAAACTAAAATTGTAAGGACAATTAAAGCCGCCATCAAAATCACATAAAAGTAAGCTGATGACTTGATGTCTTTGCCACCGATGTTTGAAACTGAAAGTCCAATAAAAATCAATCCAACTGAAAGGACATCTAAATATCTATCCACAATCACTGTAGAAAGACCTAGCGCCTTACCGTTCTTCATCTTTCTTCCACTGAACCACGCACGGAATAAATCACCCACCTTAAACGGAATAAAGTAGTTGATTAAATATCCGAGTGATATCGACTGTATTAAATTTCTAGTGTTTGGCTTCTCGTAGACGTCCACAAAAAGTTGCCATCTAGCAGTTCTCACTAGATGGGCAATTGTCATCATCAAAATTGCGCCAACCAAAATCAATACTTCCAAAATGTACCTCTTATATAGAAGAAACTAAATCAGTTCCTTTAATCTCTCGTCGTTTACCGCCACATCATACTCATCCGGCGTTCCAAACGAAATGTGCTCATCTATCTTAAATGTCTTAATCACGCACTCATCTTTTGCCATCTCATTATACACGCCCGAGACAAAGAACTCGGCGTACTGGCATTCTTTCAAGTACTCTTCTACATACTTCTCAAAAATATTTCTATTCTTAAAATAGTATGCGCCGCAAATAGCCTCGTTGCTAGCCACTTGCTTTTCGATAGTTCCAGTTACTTTGTCGCCGTCAAAAATCACATAACTATAAGCTGGATTGTCAGACTCAAAAGTAAGTAGCGCTCCATCTATTTCGTCAAAGTCTGCTGCTTCGCAGTACTTATAAAAATCATTTGAAATAAATGCATGGTCACAGTCATTAAATAGAATTGGAAGATTATCATTAATATTCTTAACTCCTTCCACACAAGTAAGAACTGCTCCGTTTAAAACTTCTGGAATCACTTCAATCTTTGCATCTGGGAAGTACTCCAAAATTTTAGAATCAATCTCAAATCTATCAATGTGATCTTGCAAAACTACAAAAGTTAAATCCTCAATATCCACATACTTCTCGATAGATCTAGTAGCCCAATAAAAGAAAGGTTTTCCTTGCAATTCAATAAGAGGCTTTGGTACATCAAAGCCCTTATTTCCAAATCTTGTTCCGCCTCCGCCCATTGGCATTATTAAATGAATCTTTTTCATAAGACTGTGCTATTTCGCACTCCTTCTATTATTTATTCTCGTACACTACATCCGAGTCATAAACGTCCACTATCTTATCGCGCATCTCGCTTTCAATATATTTCTTTCTTCCGAACATATATTTAAACGTCATCTTAAAAAACGCCGTAGTCAAACTCATAAATTTCATATTTGAAATCTGGTCATCTTCGCGCCAAGTAATTGGATAATACCAAACCTTGTGGTTATAGTAGCAATGACCTAACACCATGACTGCGTTAAAGTAAAGCGCATCTGGGAACTTGTGATAGTAATCACTCTTCAAAGTTTCTACCTTATACATATTTAAGCCAGAACCCAAATCGTTCACGCGCTTTCTTGCTGCAATAGTAAACCACGCATTAAAACAGTGATTTCCAAAAATACGAATCTTAGAATATCCAATAAGTTTAGAGCCCTTCGCAAAACGAGATCCCAAGCAACAATCATAATTTCTATATTCTTTACTCTTTAAAAGATCAAGGAAATCAGTAATTCTTCCCTGATCATCTCCGTGCAGAGTAATCACGTAATCAAAGTTATTATCAATCGCATATTTAAAAGCAACTTTGTGAGAACCACCCAGCCAGTAATTGTCTGGATTTGTCATAATCTTAAGCGGCAAATCCGGATGTTCCTTCGCATAACTAATAGCATTCTCCACACTGTTGTCCGTACTTCGGTTGTTAACGATAATAACTTCCGATATATAATCTCTAATCTCCCCTTCTAACTGCGCCAAAACCCTTGCAATCTGGTTTTCACAGTTATACATTGGGATAAAAACTAAAATCTTGTCCATCTATAGCTCCTCAAACCGGCATCTTACGAAATGCTCAGCCATTAAACTTCTTCTATCAAATCCACACGTCTTGCGTGTCTTCCGCCCTCGAACTCTGCGTCAAAGAAAGCATCTAATATAGATTTAGCTAGCTCATCTCCTACCACACGTGCTCCGAAAGCTATAATGTTTGAGTTGTTGTGTCTCTTTGTCATGGCTGCTGAGTAAGGTTCACTACAAACTGCTGCTCTAACACCTTTCACTTTGTTAGCAGCCATAGAGATTCCAATTCCTGTACCACAAATCAAAACAGCGTAATCTACTTCGCCTGAAGCCACTGCCTTGCCCACTTCGTGTCCTTTGTCTGGGTAGTCGCATTTAATGATTTCGCCATTTTCATCGTAATCAGTGCCGTAATCAATGCACTCGTAACCCTTCTCTATCATATATTCGATTAACTCGTGTTTTAAATCGATAGCTGCGTGGTCGCAACCAAATCCTACTTTCATAAAAATCTCCTTATAAAATGGCCCATTCTAGACCGTATTTCTTTTTACACACTAATAAAATTATATAATAAGACTATGTAAAGTGCAAACGAGTGAACCCCTATAAATAGCACTCTTTACGTCAAATTTTACTCACAGTTCTTTTTGACATAACACCAATAAAATCATATACTTATAGGGAAAGTTGTGAGGTCAAAATGAAGGGCAAGAAGATTATTTGGGGAATTATATTTTTCATTGCAATGCTTGTTATTGCAGGTGCAACATGTTTTATAGTGTTGCATTTTTTTAGTGATAATGACAGCAAAGAATATATAAAACCTACTGCCGCTACACAGGCTAACACGGCTGAAAACCACGGCATTGACTGGCATAAACTTCAGGAGAAAAACAAAGATGTTTACTCTTGGATTTATATTCCTGGTACCAAAGTGGATTACGCAGTTGTTCAGCCTCCAAAGGGACAAAGTGACCTCTTCTATCTAGACAAAAACCTAGACAAAGAATATGAATTTGCAGGTTCTATCTTTAGTGAGCGTATGAACAAAAAGGATTATTCAGATCCTGTCACAGTTTTGTATGGTCACAATATGTTAAACGGCAGTATGTTTGCCACACTTCACAAATTTAAACAGCCTAAATTCTTTAAAAAACATAAGAAGATGTATGTGTATCAGCCAAACAGAAGGATTACATATAAGATCTACTCTGCATACACATATGATGATAGACATATAATGAACTCTTTTGATTTTTCCGACCCAAAGGTTTTAAAAGATTTCCAAAAGAGCACATTAAAACCAAAGGCACTTGATAAAAATGTTCGCAAGAAAACTAAATTGAATGCGAACAGCAAAATTTTGACATTAAGCACTTGCACAAACGGTGCTAGTAATACAAGATATTTACTACAAGGAGTTTTAGTAAAGGATGAGCGAACCAACTAATAATGAAAATGAAATAGTTGAAAACTCAGATTCTAACTTAGAACCACAAGATTCATCGGCAGCTGACGATTCTATTATCGACATTGATTCCGATGAAAACTTAGAGTTTATAGAAGGTAGCGAAGATCCAGGATTTATTACTGATACTGGTGACGGTACTGGTTTTGTTGCGGACTGGGATGCTATAGAGAAGAACTATCAAGAGGCTAACTTTGGTCACAGCCACTCACACCACCATAGACACTCTAGTTCAAGACATCACTCAAGCGGTGAGCATAAGCACCATTCTAGCCACAGTTCACACAAATCTTCAAAGCACCATGGCTCTAAAAAGAAGGATTCTAAGAAAAAGGACAAAAAAGATAAGAAGAAATGGAGTAAGAAGAAAAAGATTATTCTAGGAATCGTACTCTTCTTCTTTGCTATAATTGTTGGTTCTATATCTGCTCTATTCATTATGAGATGGATGGGTCAAAGAGAGCTAACTAACCACGAGAATCTAAACTTGATGTTGCCTGAGTGGGTAGACTACCGCGATGGCGGTTGGATTATATACTACAAGGGCCATGAATACACATTTAACGACAACATCGCTACTTTCCTATTTATGGGTATCGATAATCGTAAGTTAAAAACTAAGGCTAAAATGGGTACAGCCGGCCAGGCCGATGCTCTTTACCTAATGACATATGATATCACTACTAAAAAGATGCGTGTTCTTTGTATCAACCGTGATACTATGACGGATATCAGTAGATACGATGAAGCTGGTAACTACATAGATACTAAAAAGACTCAAATATGTTTGGCATACGCATTTGGCGACGGCAAAAAGACTAGTGCCGAAAATGAAAAGACTGCGGTACAGAGATTTATATATAACATTCCAGTCAATGCATACTACGCTATTGACTTGTCCGCTATCAAGATACTTAATGATGATGTGGGTGGTGTTCCAGTTAAACCTGAGTACACATTTAAGGAATTTAAGAAAGGTGTCCCTGTAACATTGCATGGCGATCAAGCAGAGACGTTCGTTAGACACAGAGATATTAGGTTGATGGATGACAACTTACGAAGAATTGAGTGTCAGAAACAATACATTAGACAATTTGCAAGTAGAATTGTTCCTGCTACTCGTTCCAACTTGAATACTCCATCTAAACTATATAATCATTCAAAGAAATACACTGTTTCAAGTTTGAATGCGCCTATGGTAGTTTACTTGGCTACTGATTTGGCATTTAGTTTCAATGGTTTTGAAATGATAAATACTAAGGGCGAGTACAAAAAAGTGCCTGAAGATCCTTCAGCAGAGTATTTTGTGAAGGAAGTACCATTTTTCGAGACAATTCTCGATATATTCTATACTCAGACAAGGTAATGACAATTTTATTGATTTTTACCGAGATTTAGGGTATATTTAGAGTTAGATATCTATAAAATGCATTTTATACGGAGGTTGAATATTATGAAAAAGAAAATATGCGCATTAATGCTCACATTTTTGATGATGTTTGCATTCTCTGTAAATTGCTTAGCTTGGGTAAGTCCAACACAGACTGCCGTACCTACTAAAGAACAAGGTAATGGCGGCGGTGACGGTGGCAATAATGGTGACAGAGGAGCTGATCACTCCAGAACATCTCCAAAGACAGGAATGGCGTTGGCAGGTGCATTCGTTGCTATTATCACAGCTTCAGGAGTTGCGCTAGTTGCTAGAAAGAAATTTGCAGAAGAATAATCAACCAAAAAGAGAGAAGGCATTTTACCTTCTCTCTTTTTTTGTGCCTATTTATTTGTATAAACTGCTGTTCCCTTCGCAGGTACGGTAATTCTTAGCCAACCATCGTCTATCGTCACCTTATCTGCATCTTTAGAACTGCTCTTTATGTCGTACCATCCCTCTCCGGTCTCTATCACCTTTGAGTATTTTTTTCCTTTGACGCCGAGTTTCCATACTGGAATGTGCATCTCCTTAGGTTCGAATGTGGCATTTACTGCTGTCACCATAGCACTTTTTTCATCAAATCTTGCGTATGACAAAGTTCCGCTGTCCAAATTCATAGTAGTGTATGAACCAGTCTTTAAAACTTCATATTTCTTATGGAACTTGATAGCCTTCTTATAAAACTCAATCAAATCCACATTTTCTCTGCCCCAAGGGTAAGTTCTTCTATTGTCTGGGTCTGTCCAACCTGTAAGTCCTGCTTCATCACCGTAGTACACTGTAGGTGCCCCCGGCAAAGTCATCTGCATTATTACACCCTGCCTAAATACATCGTAGTTTACACCCTCAGATGCTGCATCAGAGCCAGCTGAAGCTAAACGTCCTGTTTTTGAATTAGTACGTGTCAGGAAACGTGAGTGATCGTGGTTAGATAGCTCGTTCATCGCTACCATCAATGATTCATTTTGCATACGAGACATTGCCACTTTCATGCTGTGGTCAAACGCCCAAGCGTTACCAATCAAATCTGGGTTTAACTGATCTGAGTGCTTGTCCATTCCAGTCAAGAACCATGTGACAGGCTCCATAAACGCATCGTAGTTCATCACTGTATCCCACTCATCGCCCTTTAGCCAAGCGCTAGCGTCTCCGTAGTGCTCCGCCAAAATGATAGCCTCAGGATTAGCTTTCTTAACTGCTTTTCTAAAGCGCTTCCAGAACTTGTGGTTAAACTCTTCAGAGTGTCCCAAGTCTGCTGCCACGTCCAGTCTCCAACCGTCCGCATTAAACGGAGGTGAAACCCACTTCTTTCCTATCTTTAAAATATATTCTTGTAACTTTTCTGAATCTTCGTAATTTAACTTTGGCAAAGTATCATTGCCCCACCAGTTTTCATAGTGGTAGTTATCTGGCCAAGCGTCCTCGCTAAACTTAAAGAACGATACATAAGGGCTATCCTTACTCTCATACGCGCCAGTAATTTTAGTGTAAACCTTCTCTTTGTCCAGCCACTTGTTAAATGAACCGCAGTGATTAAACACACCGTCCAAAATTACACGAATGCCCATCTTATGAGCCTTCTCTACTAACTTTATAAATAACTTATCTGAAGCTTCTAGGTTTTCTTTATCAGTAGTGCGCTTGCGATACATTTCTGCACCATCGTTTGACCACTCACCGTACTCTAGTTTTGCTCCACCGTCATTTACAATCTTTCCAAAGTGTGGATCTATATGGTCGTAATCCTGTGTGTCGTACTTGTGATTAGAAGGCGACACAAACAAAGGATTAAAATAAATCACTTCTACTCCTAAACCTTTTAAATAATCTAGCTTATCGATTACACCCTGTAAGTCTCCACCGTAGAATTCTCTTGTGTCATCTGCATTTGGAAGTTGATACCAATCTTCAATCTTAGCAACGCCTGCTCCCAGATATGCATACTCTTCAGTCTCTACATCGTTAGTCTTATCACCATTACAGAAACGGTCCACATATATCTGGTACATAACCGCACCTTTTGCCCAGTCTGGAGTCTTAAACTCAGTATTATAAACAAAAGGATTTTGAATATTGTTATAGTTAGGTCCCTGCGCATCGTAGAAGATTTTGTTGCCGTCTTTTTCTACACGGAAGAAATACTCTACTATCTTCTCAGGTATAAGAGGCTTTACCTTATAATAAGCAAAGCCTCCATCTTTGTAATCTAAATCCATGTGATGGTCTTCAAAATATTCGCCCTTCTTAATACAAATGAAAACATTGATATCTTCATCTGCACATCTTAGTACAAATGTAACACCACCGTCTTTGTCGTGGCGAAATCTATCAGTGCCATCGTGAAACATACTATGATATTGTCTGTCCATTAAACAACGCCTCGAATTCTTCTCTAGTAATCTTTTCTTTTTCCATCAATACTTGCGCGCTCTTGTGCAATATATCTATATTGTCTTCAATAATAGCCTTAGCTTCTTTGTAGCAAGTATCTACTATATTTCTAACTTCTTCATCTATCTCAGATGCAGTCTTTTCACCATAGCCCTTAGAGTGAGCTAAATCGTAACCGATAAAGACATCGTCTGAGTCGTCATCATAATTGATAAATCCAAGTTTGTCTGAGAAACCGTACTTAGTAACCATAGCCTTGGCAGCGGCTGTAGCCTGCTTGATGTCTTGAGATGCACCTGTAGTAACATCATCCAAAACCAATTCCTCAGCTATACGTCCACCCATAGAAACCATGATTTCTTGAATCATCTTGCCCTTTGTGATGAACATCTCATCCTTCTCAGGAAGCGGCATAGTGTATCCTGCTGCACCTAGTCCAGTCGGAATAACTGAAATAGTATGAACAGGTCCCACTTTTGGAAGCACGTGGAACAAGATAGCATGACCAGACTCGTGGTATGCAGTAATCTTCTTCTCCTCTGGAGAAATAATCTTGCTCTTCTTCTCTTTGCCCACGCCCACTTTAATAAGCGCACGGTTCAAGTCTTCCTGTGTAATATATGCTTGGTTATTTTCAGCGGCATAAATAGCAGCTTCGTTCACCAAGTTTTCCAAATCCGCGCCAGTAAATCCAGCAGTGATTCTTGCTATCTGTTCAAAGTCCACATCATCGCCCAAAGGCTTATTCTTTGCATGGACTTCTAAAATCTCTTTACGTCCTTTAACATCAGGCCTACCTACTACTACTTTACGGTCAAAACGACCAGGTCTCATAATAGCAGGATCTAGTATATCAACACGGTTGGTAGCAGCCATCACGATAATGCCTTCATTCACACCAAAACCATCCATCTCTACAAGAAGCTGGTTTAGAGTCTGCTCTCTCTCATCGTGGCCACCGCCCATACCAGTACCACGGCGTCTAGCTACCGCGTCTATCTCATCAATAAAGATGATACATGGTAAATTCTTTTTGGCTTCCGCAAACAAATCACGAACACGCGAAGCACCAACACCTACAAACATCTCCACAAAGTCAGAACCTGAAATTGTAAAGAATGGCACTTTAGCTTCTCCTGCTGTGGCTTTTGCTAGCAACGTTTTACCTGTACCTGGAGGACCTTCCAAAAGTACACCCTTTGGAATACGAGCGCCCAAGTCAATATATTTTCTAGGATTCTTAAGGAAATCTACTATCTCCTCAAGTTCCTCTTTTTCCTCTAACAATCCAGCAACCTTGGAAAAGTCCATTCCTTTGACGTCGACCACTTTCTTCGCCTTGTTCTTTCCAAAGTTTGCCATCTTGCCAGCACCACCGCCGGCATTGGCATTCATCATCATGATAACCACAAGCACGATGATTCCCATAAATACCATTGGAAGGATAGTGGTTAAGAACACACTGTCTCTATCTACGTCTTTGATAGTAGGGTTAATGTCCTTGGCAGCTTTTTTATTATAGGCTTCCAAATCATCAAGCACCTTGTTGACATCAGTCACGTAGACTTCTTCCTTTGTATTGTCCTTCATCTTGATAACGATTTGACCCGTAGGGATTTCTTTGTTCTGGTTAATGGTAACAGTCTTAACATTACCTTTTTGTAAATCCTTTAGGAAATCATTATATTTGTAATGCGAAGTATTCATCATTCCTGAGATTGAGTAATAAAGCATACCCGCAATCAAGATGAACATTATCACTATTGAAATTTTTGGCATTCCACTTCTTTTATTATCCATCTAATTCCACAACTCCTATAAATGGTAAGTCTCTGTAACTTTGATCGTAATCAAGTCCGTAACCCACCACAAATTTATCTTCTATCTCAAATCCTGTGTAATCCACATGCACATCCACCTCGCGGCGAGATGGTTTATCAAGCAATGTAGTAACCGCAAGACTTCTAGGGTTTCTCTTCTTTAACTCTGGGATAAGCTGGCTTAGAGTATTTCCAGAATCCACAATATCCTCCACCACTATCACATCAAGTCCCTCGATACTATCATCCAAGTCCTTCTTTATCTCAATTTTTCCTGAACTGACAGTACCTGACCCATAACTAGATACCTTCATAAAGTCCATAGTAGTAGGAATAGTTAGGCGCTTTGCAAGTTCAGTAGTATAGAAAACGCTTCCCTTTAAAATACAAATGAGACGCACTTCTTTTTTTGCATAATCTCTACTAATCTGCGCAGCAATCTCCTTAATTCTATTATCCACTGTGTCTTCATCAATCATAATTGTAATTTTCTCGTTCATAATAGTCTCCCTTTTAAAACTATCCACCAAAAGCTACTCGTCTTTGTACTCGAGTTTCACCACTTTCTTGGTGTCTGCTGTCACTTTCACATCCTCGCTAATTCTGTGACCAACTACCCAAAGAATATGGTTTCCATCCGCCACCAAGAGCACTTCATCCCTCTCGCGACGTGGAATCTTCTCATCAATAAAGTATTTTTTAAGTTTTTTAGTGGCTCCATCCCCGTCTATCACGATATAATCGCCCTTCTGTCGGGTTCTCACAACCACATCATCTATTTTATCATAATCAAGCCACTTAGTGTATTTAAGTTCCTCTATATGATTGCGGTCAAAATCGTCCTCTTCAAAGGAAATGATAACCTCCTTACTATGGGTCTCTAACTCAGCCTCATTGCTCTCACAACTTAGAGAAATACCCTCATACTCGCGCTCTGCCACTATCGAATATGGAAGATCAATCTTCTTTCCAACCTGCTTCTCACTGAGTGACACTACATCTCCCACATGAATTCTAGTGATATCTTTAAGTTTTCCAGCCAAATGCTCAATCATCTTTCTAATAACCCCAGTCAAAACAATAGGGTCAATAGCAAATGACTCATCACTTAAAAACAACTTGCCACCCTCTTCTGTCACAAACTCCTCATAAGCCTCGTCCACATCTTTTTCTATATAATCGGATGTGTCCGCTAGTTCATTGGACGCATTAGTGATATTTTGCATCGCATTATCGTTTATATTCTCAAGAAGTGGCATAATCTCTAGCCTAATCTTGTTTCTTGTGTAATCTGTAGAGTCATTGGTTGAATCATTTCTATATTCAATCTCATTTTCATTCAAATAGTCTTCTATTTCTTTGCGACTGAGACAAAGAATTGGGCGAATGACCTCTAACACATTTCCGTTAGCATCTTCCATCTCTCTTTTAGGTGGAATACCACCTAGTCCTTTGATGCCGGTGCCTCGTGCCAAGTTCATGAGCACAGTTTCTGCATTGTCATTGCTATTGTGGGCTACTGCTATTTTGGTAGCTCCCACCTCATATGCGTACTTGCTAAACTCACTGTAGCGCACATAGCGGCCAGCTTCTTCCTCGGATAGTCCTTCCCTTTCTGCAAATGCTGGCACATCCACATTTATCACTCTGTGTGG
>JAGCPW010000039.1 GCA_017965495.1 Eubacterium sp.
AAAGAAGCTGAGGCTGCTCCTGCAGAGGAAGCTCCAGCTGATGAGAAATTCATCCTTGCTGTTACAGCTTGTCCTACTGGTATTGCTCATACTTATATGGCTGCCGAAAATCTAGAAAAGGCCGGCAAAGAAATGGGCATTAACATTAAGGTAGAGACAAACGGATCTGGTGGTGTTAAGAATGCACTTACTGCTGATGATATTAAAAACTGTGATGGTGTTATCATAGCAGCTGACAAGAGCGTTGAGACAGCTAGGTTTGATGGAATACCTGTTCTATCTACAAAGGTAGCTGATGGTATTCACAAACCAAAAGAATTAATTGAAAAAGTATTAAGTGGTGATGTTCCAGCATTTAAGGCTGACAAAACTGAAGTGGCTGACTCTAAAGCAGAGGACGGAGATAGCTTCGGACGTAAACTTTACAAACACTTGATGAACGGTGTATCACACATGCTACCATTCGTAGTAGCTGGTGGTATCTTTATCGCTATCGCGTTCTTGATTGATAGTATCGCAGGCGTAAAGATGGACGGAAACTTTGGTACAGGTACTCCTGTATCAGCATGGTTTAAGACTATCGGTGGATATGCATTTAACTTTATGCTTCCAGTGCTAGCCGGATTCATTGCAATGTCGATTGCTGATAGACCTGGTTTGTTAGTTGGTATCGTGGGTGGTTTGCTAGCATCTAATGGTGCTACATTTATGGACCCTGGCGCAGCTGAAACAGTTCCATCAGGATTCTTAGGAGCATTGCTAGCTGGTTTCTTAGCTGGTTGGATTATGAAGATGTTTGAGAAACTCTGCGATAAATTGCCAGATTCTTTGGAGGGAATAAAACCTATCCTACTCTATCCATTAGCGGGACTCGGTATAGTAGGCGTAATGATGTGTGCAGTAAACCCTATTATGAGTATTATCAACACAGGTCTAAACAACGGACTTGCTTGGTTAGGACATCATAATTTTGGTGTGATTCTAGGATTTATTCTAGCGGCTATGATGGCTATCGATATGGGTGGACCATTTAACAAAGCTGCATATGTATTTGGTACAGGAATGCTTACATCAGCAGCTGCTCTACTAAAAGAGGGTGCTACTGTTACTGACCCTACAGTAGTTGTTTGTTATCAGGCAATGGCTGCAGTTATGATTGGTGGTATGGTACCTCCTATCGCAATCGCTCTATCAACTACATTCTTTAAGAATAGATGGACAGAAGCTGAGAGAAAGAGCGGCCCAGTAAACTACATTATGGGACTATCATTTATTACTGAGGGTGCTATCCCATACGCTGCTTCTTATCCTCTAAAGGTTATTCCTGCTTGTATGATTGGTTCAGGTATTGCTGGTCTACTATCATGGTTATTCGGATGTCAGTTAATGGCACCACACGGCGGTATTTTTGTAATCGCTACTATCAAACAACCACTACTCTACTTTGTAGCATTGATTGTGGGTTCAGTTGTGGCTTGTCTAATACTAACATTCTTAAAAGGAAAAAATAAAAAATAAGGAGAAACAAGATGGTATCAAAGAAATTAACAGTAGTTAACGCACAAGGATTTCATATGCGTCCTGCATCTGACTTTGCAAAGGAGATGGCAGCATTTACTTCAGACATCACACTAAAACACAATGGTGTTGATGTTAATGCAAAGAGTCTAATGAACATTATGGCTGCATGCATTAAATGTGGTAATGAGCTTGAAGTTGTGTGCGACGGTGCTGACGAAGAAGCAGCTTTGGCTAAGGCTTGCGAAATGATTGAAAGCGGCTTTGGCGAATAGAACTAGAAAGATAAGTGGTTGCCACTTAGGTGGCGACTACTTATAGAAACGAGGTGACTAAATGTTAAAAGGTGTAGCTGCCTCCGAGGGAATCGGAATTGGCAAAGTTATGATTATTGAGGAGCATTCCTTAGACTATACACCAAAGGATGTATCAGACACAGACGCTGAGATTAAGCGCTATCAAGATGCATTGGAAGATTTCTGTGCGGAAACTTTGGAGCAGGCAGAGGCTTTGAAAGAGTCTGCCGGAGCCAAAGAAGCAGAAATTTTGGAAGGTCATATCCAGATGGCTAAAGATCCAATGATGGAAGGCGAAGTGACTGGATTGATAAACGACGGCAAATGCGCCGAGGAAGCTATAGATGTTACATATACCAAGTATATGGAAATGTTTTCACAGATTCCTGACGAGATGATGAAACAGCGTGCAGCCGATGTCAAAGACATCAGAACTGCTATGCTAAGCATCTTACTTGGAGTTTCAAATGTGAAGATTAGTGATGCTCCTTCTGGCACAGTTATAGTAGCTAACGAAGTTACTCCATCTATGACTGCAGGCATCAACAAAGAAAACATCTTAGGTATTATCACAGAGACTGGTAGCCAAACTTCACACTCTGCTATTTTGGCTAGGGCGCTGGAGATTCCGGCTGTACTAAGTGTGGAAAATGCTACTACTTCTATTGCTAACGGCGATACGGTGATTGTGGATGGAACTGGCGGAGTGGTTATCGATAACCCATCAGACGATGAGGTTTCAGAATACACCGCCAAACGCGAGGAATATCTAAAAGAGAAGGCTGAGTTGGAAAACTTCCGCGGTCAACCTACTAAATCTGCCGATGGCACAGAGTACGAGCTATTCTGTAATATCGGAAATCCAGAGGACGCTAAAAAAGCTATGGCAGCTGACGGCGAAGGTGTTGGATTATTCAGAACTGAGTTCTTGTTTATGGATAGAGATGCTATCCCTACAGAGGATGAACAATTTGAGAGTTATCAACAGGCTGCTCTCACTCTAAAGGGCAAAGGTCTAATTATCAGAACTCTAGATATCGGTGGCGACAAAGAAATACCTTACCTTGGACTTGAGAAGGAAGAAAATCCATTTATGGGATTTAGAGCTATCAGATATTGCTTAAAAAACAGAGAAATGTTCAAGACTCAGATAAGAGCAATCCTAAGAGCTAGCGCTTTTGGCGATGTCAGAATTATGTTCCCACTTATCACTGCTGTGGAAGAATTAAGACAAGGCAAGGAATTGGTGGAAGAATGTAAGGCCGAACTTAAGAGCGAAGGCGTGGAGTTTGATGAGAACATCCAAGTTGGTGTCATGACAGAAACTGCTGCATCTGGTGTGATAGCAGATCTCCTCGCTAAGGAAGCTGATTTCTTCAGTATAGGCACAAATGACCTTACAGGTTACACAATGGCTGCTGATAGAGGAAATAGTGATGTGGCTTACCTCTACTCTCCATTCCAGCCAAGTGTTTTAAGAATGATTAAGAGCATTATTGAGAATGGACGAGCTAACGATATTCCTGTTGGAATGTGTGGAGAGGCTGCTGCTGATTCTAAGATGGTTCCTCTACTTATTTCTTTCGGTTTGACAGAGTTTAGTGTTTCTGCCCCTTCAGTACTTAAGGTTCGTGGAACAATCGCTAAATGGACGAAAGATGAGGCAGATAAGGTAGCTGAAAAGGTTATGAGCATGGCTACTGAGGATGAAGTATTAGAATATTTAGACAGTGTTTTTTAAAGTTTAATACTCATCAAAATAAAAAGCTGATTGGAATGAACTGAACCCCAAATGTTAGACAAAAATCTAAACATTTGGAGGTGCACTTCAGAAATCCAATCAGCTTTTTTATTACTTTCTTTTTGTATATAATGCTGTCACGTAATAGAATCTGTGATGATCTTCATACGGGATTTTTTCCGCTATCACTTCATCTCCTTCTCTCACAGATGCAAATTCCATAGGACCGCTCACAAAAACTTTACCTACTACATTATTATCAGTTTCTGCATCTATCACCATCAAATATTTATATCTAACTTTGCCTCCAGTAGGAACTCTCGTCATGCCATCGCCAATATCTGCTCCAGCATTTTCAACTTCGTCCACTTTTATCTTCTTGAGAACTCTAAATCTATGAAACTCAATGTCTTTAACAGTAATTCGGGCATAAATCAATGGGATAAGTGATACTACATTTAGCACAATGAAAATCAAAATAATCAACCACTGATCAGCTATAAATCTTGGCCAAGCATTATAAGTGTATCTATGGAACTGTCCAAAGTATTGGAATCCCATACAGACAGCAAAGCCAAAGAATATAATAGCAAACCTAATAAAGAAAACTTTTCTATTGTGAATAGATAGATTCTTTCTGATTTCTTTTAATTCTTCTTCGTTTGGTTTTCTGTATTCTAAATTTTTAATGTCTACGTTTGCCATTTCCTCACCTCTGTTGTTTATTATAATATATTTATTATGGAGTGTGAACATTAGAATGGCATTAAAAACCGGCTGGTTTCCCAGCCGGTTTTTTTATAGATTATTAATTAAGCACTTTGCGTAGGTGCTTGTCCCTCTTTTTTCTCATTCAACTTGTGCAATACAATAATCACAATAGGTAGAATAATTCCAAGAATTGAAATAATATAATTTATTTCTAATCCCGCTCCAGTACCATAACTATCTCCTCTATAATCACTAATATATGCTGAATAGATTCCAAATGAGATTAAACTGCATATTGCAGCAATAATAGATGTTACTAAGTTGGTTTTGATTAGTAGTAACCCTGCCACTACCATCAATACTACAGGTATGATTATTCTTATAATCATCTCAGCTAACCAGCTTCCATGCATTCCATTAGTTGCTTTAACCATTTCTAAGCCGTTCATACCCTCACTACCATTCGATCTATATGGCAACAAAAACATTACCACCGACAATAGCATCAAACCTACGGTCACCCACTTAACAATAACTTCTGCTTTTTTCATAGTTCTCTCCTTTTATGATACTTTTGATAATTTCTTTGCAACTCTGCTCATCACTTTAGTGTAATATGCCAACTCGTCACCTGATAAATTGCTCTTCATATTAGACATTTCAGAAGATAATTCTGAATACTTAGACATCATTTCCGAATAATCACTAATCATACTTGCCTGTTCTGCAGCACCCGCGTTTTTATATTTCTTCATAAATGAAACATAGTCATCTATAAAGTCTTCATAATCATCCATGGTTTCTTTGAAGTCGCTACTAACAGATGCTGATTTCTTTTTAGTTTTTTTAGGTTTCTTAGGTTTAGCTGTTGTAGTTTCCTCTATTTTTTTAGTAGTTGTTACCGGTTGGACAGTGTTAACTACTTTTTTTTTAGCATCTTTTTCTAACTCAAATTTATCAGACACTTCTCCGTCTTCGTCTTTTATAGTCAAATAATACTTTCCACCAAGCTTTCTTAATTCAGCAATACCATCAGATATGTAACTATTATCAAATGGAATACTAATAGATTTTCCATTTTTGCTTTCTTTGAAGTCTCCTTCGCCATTGTAGTTTTCTGTATAGGCGTCATCTGTACCTACATTGTTACGTTCTTTAAGTGCTACCATCATGAAGCCATCCTCAATTGTGACTTCAACATCAGTGTAGTCATTTGGTTCGTCCTCATCTTGAATACTGCACGTATAAATCCCATTCCAAGATGCCTTTTCTTCTTTATCATTTCCGCATCCTGCAACCAAGCACGATACTAGAGCTGTAATAATCACAACTAGTATTGCACTTTTCATAGTCCAACTTGATTTTGCTAACATAAATCCTCCTTTTTGTTGGGCCTCTTTGCGAGGCCCACATTTGTTATTTTTCTTCCTTTAGGATTTGTCTTACCCTACGCTCAGATAGTCCCACAGCCTTAGCTATATCCTTCGTACTCATTTTTCCTTTGTTTTCCGCTACAAAGTTCCTGACGTACTCATTAGAATATAGTTTCTTAGGAAATGAGATATTGAGCCCCTGGTAATTCTCCCAAAGTTTGATTGTAGCCGCGTCGCCTATGAGTTCAGACAATTCTTTGTATAATTGGCTATACTTTTCCTTGTTTTTGCTCATAGCAACCTCCTCCGACTTCAATTGTACAGAAGTTTCTTTGCTATTATTATTCCAAATTTTCATCTGTAAATTTCCCTGCAGAATTTCCATATCAAACACCATATTAGTGTTTCTAAAAGTCTACAAGTTCTCCTTTCTGAACAACGATCTAATTTGTCGTTTTGTTCTATTAGAGAACTTGTAATTTTTGCGATTCATAATTTAAGGCGATTGATTATATCAATCGCCTTAAATAGTGATGATTTCCCAATCCACCATACTCAATGATTGAATCCTTCTCCCCCATATTTTAAATTAATCATCTTCTCCATAACCATCAACGTAGTTTTTTGCACCGCAATTTGGACATTTAACATATGCTGATGAATTGTCTCCATCTTCCCATGGTAGTATTAATTCCCCACCATCTAATGGTTCTCCACAATTACAACATTCTTGCATTACTAATCCTCCTTTTCTATTCTGTCAGAATTATCACCCAACATCTCTTCATCATTTTCTTCTTGCAGGTTCTTATACTCCTCAACATAGTGCTCTTTTATTTTGATTTCTTCTTCTTTTCTTTTTTTTGCAATCTTTTTCTTTATTAATTCAGCAAATTTACTAAGTCCATAACCTACACCTAACAAAGCAATGCCACCACCTATTATTTTAGGTGTCATTTCTTTTTTCTCAAACTCTTTTCCTTCATTAAAAACACTGTCAACAAACTTTTCTGGTCCACCTGCTTTACTAGCTTTTTTTGATAATTTTGCGTAATCCCAATCTTTTGACATTCAATTATCCTCCTTATTATTTTAGAATTTTATCAAGCCATTTTTTTGTTTTATAATTAGAGATGCTCGCTGCCGTGACTGTAGTTAAAGTAATAAGTCCTATTTTAAGTATTGTTTTAACCAAATTGCTGTCTACTTTTTTTCTGCTAGTATTACCATAAACAATTGAAGCGGAAACTTGATCAATTTGTTCAAGTATTTCTTCTTTTTCATTTTTATTGTAAGAATCCGGGTTATCAATAAAAGCATCTAACAGAAATTTTAACATTTCTGTTTCCTCTGGGTATTTTTCTATCTCTGCATCTAAAACAGTTCTTATAGCAATATATTGAGTCTTCGTCAAAATATTTCTGTTCTTTTCAATATTGTTAATTGTCTGACGTGTTACTCCAATTCTTTTTCCTAATTTTTCCGCAGACCACCCTATAGATCTTCTTACAATTGGTAATATATTTTGAAGTTTAGCAATTTCGTCCATAAAAATACCTCTCTAATATAAGTATTATATAACTTATTTTGCATTTGTCAAGTATTTTTACATTTATAGTATATTTAATAATATTTTCTTCTATTGTTGAAATGTCAAGATAATAATAAAACAGCCGGCTAGTTTACCAGCCGGCTGTTTTGTTTGTTTATTTCTTCACACTACCCTTACTGTAATACTTCTTCTTTCCAACTTTTACGAAAGCTTTAACTTTGAAGTAATACTTCTTTCCCACTTTCTTGGAATACTTAGTCTTCTTATTTCCTTTTAGAACTTTTAGTTTCTTTAACTTCTTCTTTCCACCATAAACTATATAGCCTTCAGCTCCCGCTACTTTCTTCCAAGTAACTTTTGCTTTTTTGCCTTTTCTCTTCACCTTAACTGAAGGTTTCTTTAGAGTTAGTTTCTTTGAAACATATGTAAATGGTGAATATGTTTTAGTATTTCCATTTTTGACAAATGTTCTAATGGCAAATTTATATTTGACTCCTGGTTTTATCTTCTTAGCTGTGTAAGTGTTAACATCACCAGTAAATGTTTTTAGAACTTTGTATTTGCCATCAGCTATACTTACTTGGATTTCTACTCCGTCCACTAGACCGTTGTTGTACCAGTCTAGGTAGATGCCTGTGGCGCCTTTCTTGGAGGCGGTTAGCATATCCACATAATTGTTTTTCAATGCTTTCCACTCAGCTTCTAGGTAGTTTACTCTATTTTTTAGCCAGTTTTGTAAAAGGCTTACACTTGCATTATATGTGGTAGGCTGTGGATCTAGTTCTAGTCCCTGTGGGTTGTCACATGTAGAATAGCGCTTTGTTAAACTCCATCCTGCTCCTCCTTGATCTGCGCTCGCATAGTTTCTTGCAAATGAAGCGCCATATTCTGTAGTCAATTGACTAATCTGGCTCTTGCCCAAAGAATTATTTGCATACATATTTTCAATTCTATTCTTCATTGCTGCAAGTCTTGCTTTAACCTTTGCCACAAACTCATCACTCTGCATCAAGAATCCATACCATCTCATCTCTGTACAGTGTAGGTTTTTGTAACTGTCATTGCCATCATAGTACGCCTTGTAGAAAGTCTTAGACGCATTACCTGATGATAAATCTATATCCCAGATAGGGCCGGCATACATTTTGCCGTTTTTGCAGAAGAATCTAGTTGAACTGTAGTTGAAATCAACCGCCTTAAAGATTTCAGAAACTATATAGTAGTTCACAAATGAATCCACATCTATGTACTTGCCATACTCTGACATGCGATATGTTTTCATAGCATCTTCTGCTCTGTTAATTACAGCACTGGCATTATTTACCTGATCCTTAGTTGGCACTTCAGGCACGTTAAATCCAAATCTCACGCCAGCCTTTGACTTAATGTATGTGACATCTGACTCGTAGCGCTCGCGCTCAATCTCAATCAAGAAATCTGAAGTTTCTTCATCTTCACCTATGTCTACTTTATTTGCTCCAGCTTCCACCGGCTCAGTTACCAAGTAGTTACCTTGCAAAACTCCATTATAGAAAACATCACAGAAATGACTCTGGCTTACATATGGAACTCCCATAGCAGTTGCTAAGTCAAATCCCAACTTGTTTCTAATTAGAGTCTTGTCGAAAGCATTTGCTAAAACATTCCATCCTTTACCTTCGTCCATTCCAAACAAAGAATACTTTTTATTGAACTTAATCTTGAAAGGTTTCTTCTCTGCTTTGGATGTAGAATTTCCACGAAGCTTAACATTAGATGAAGCATCAGTTTTTACCACTGTTCCATCTTTGTCCACCACTTCTAATGTGGCTGGAACATACTCTTTTTGCAAATTTCTAAGCGCTGTGTCAGATGTGATATAAATTCTATCGATATCTGAGCCCTCATAAGCACTTACATTTACAAAAAGCCCAGATGCCCATGTTAGGGCACCTAGACTCATGACAATAATAGCTATTTTAAAAATCTTATTCATAATTTTTCTCCCATAATTTATTTTTGGTCTAAATCATTGGGTCATATTTTAAAGTGTTACCACTTCAAGTCTATAGTAAATCTTTCTGCATTACCACACTCAACCAAAGTACTTTGATCGAATACATCATCGTAGCAGAATCCGTATGCTCTGTTACTTACTGAGATTGGATGGAAGAATGCTGCGTATTCGTTGCAAATCTCTCCAGTATTATAGTATGTCTCTGGTTTGCCCCAGTTTTCTGGAGTCATTGCTACACCTCTTGTAAAGGCTGCGCACATTTGCGCTTCTATAGCTAACTCTACGCTCGCATTCTGAGGGTTGTTTTGATTTTCAGAACTAATTCTGTTAAACGCTCCTCTTCCCTCTAACACATCCTGCGTGCTTGGTTTGTCGATGTAGTATTGATTGTTAAATATGATTCTGTTTCCCGAAACTCTACCAGTGAACGTTCCTGTCTCTGAAGAGAAAGTCAAATCCTGACTCGCATACTTGCTCCAGAATCTATTTATATAATCGTCAAAGTAGTTTCCATATTGTTTGCCTTCGCCAAATGTGGACTTAGCTGGACACATAATTCTCTCGTCTGTAACCAAAGTCTTGAACGGATTGGAAACTGTATTTCTAAACAAATCAAATGTCTCTGATCTATTCTTCAAATCACCCACGCATCTATCGTATGCGCCGTACTCGTCTGTAAGTCTTGCAATCATTGGGAAACTGAAGAAGTCTACCCTTGTTACATTTCCGTGGAATGTAATTGAATCGTTAACAGACTCTGTGGTGAACTCTAGGTATTCAAATAGTGTATGCATATTGGCATCGTCTGGATTGTTTGTGTCAGGTCCAGCGTAACCAACATCCTGGCCTGAACCGTTGAATGTCAAATAAACTGGCTCGCCATAACTTAGATACATTCTACCCGACTCGATAGCTGGAAGTTGTACTGCTTTCTTCTCCGCCAAAGTATGAACTATCTTGGCTGCATACTGTCTATTTCCAATTGTTCCATCGTTATCTGCGGCGCTTGCTTCCACTAGATTTCCATTTGCTGTCAAATACGCCATTCTATGAGTTTGTGGATTACGTCCCACAATTATCCAGTAAATCTGATTGTAAGAATACTGACCGTTAGTCTTGTTGTTTAATTGAAGAATCATCTTGCCATCTTCTTTTTGAATTGAATCATCAATCTCTGGCATCATTTCTTCAGGGATAGCCGTGGTCTCTTCTTCTGGCTCTGCTGTTCCAGATACATTTACAGTGCCTGAGGTCCATTCAGACTCTGTCTTTGCCTTGGAGTTAACTGTAGCTACTGAAACTGTGTGTTCTCCTTCTGTGGCAACAGGTATTCTGTACTCAGCTGCTGTTACCTTAGTTCTTACTCTTTTGCCGTCAACATAAACGTTGTAGCAGTTCATTTCGCCAGCGCCCCAAACCACTCTAATAATTCCGCTGTCTGGATTTCCTAAAACCAAGCCAAATGGTTTTGGAAGTGTTGGGTCTGTAATAAAGTCAGCGCTAGTAGGCTGCTCGCTCTGAGTAGTTGTTGGCTTAACTGTGGTGGTTGGTGCTACTGTGGTAGTTGGCTTAACCGTAGTAGTTGGAGCCACTGTAGTTGTTGGCTGAGCTGTAGTTGGCTCTTCCTCGCTGTAATCGCCAGAACTTCCAGTAACCTTTGTTCCATCTAGTGTCATATAGTAAGGTGTCACGTTCCAAGTAGAACCAACAGTTGGGTCCATATTTCTAACTGTGTAAACAAAGAAATAATTTGAATCATCGCTGAATACGCTTGGTAGTTTAGTCTGTCCACCTGCGATAATAGAACTGTAAACCTTATTTATTTGTTTGTCTTTCTCAGAAATTATTTTGTTTCCATAAGTTCCTGTAAAAATAAATCCACAGTACTGATAATCTAGGGAGTCAACTGTACTTACAAATCTAACTGCAGTTCCATCTTCTCCCTTTTGGAATTTAACTGTTAATACTTTCTCATCAATAAATTTGGCGTAAGCCGTTCCAGTATTTTGCATATATGGAGTCTTAAACTCGCTATCATCAAACCATCCTGCAAAGATTTTTCCACTCTTTGTAGGATATGTATTAGTCGTTTTATATGGCGCAACATCCATACGCTCGTCCTGTGATCCATCCACATTCTTAATCTGAACATAAGATGTCTCGCTTCCACGAACAAGTTCAACCTCATTTATGTAATTAGTCATAGCTGAAAGATAGATGCATGCTCCAGCTCCCTGGATAGCACCCACATTGTTAGTCTTTCCATTTACTCTAATCTCTGTGATGACAGATCCTGTAGACACATAAACTCCGTCTTCTTCGGCAAAGCCTGGATGCTGAACACTTACTACTTCGTTAATTCCTCTCCAAGTAGTCTTTGTATAAAACCATTTATCATTTCCACCCGTAATGGAAATCCAAGTCTGCTCTGATGTAGTGGTAGGTGCTTGAGTTTGTGTTGGAGCCTGAGTCTGTGTTGGGGCCTGCGTATTACTTTGGCTCTCCCCTGTTGGCTCCTCAGTTCCATCTGCATAGTAAACATAGCATGTGGATGTAGTTCCTCCGTGAGTAACTGTAAATTCAGTCACCTTTTTAGTGAAATTATCTAAGTGCATTATAATTCCATTTCCTTGAGTGTCATAACCACTAAGTGAACATCCATTAATGTCGCCTGCAAATCTCGCAAACAATCCAGGCTTACTTGCAAATCCCGGCTTTTGAATATTCACTAAACTTCCGTCTTCTGAGTAGAACTTATACTTATTCGTATAAGCGCCGCCTCCTGCGCCGTCTCCTGCCCAATCAATTGTACTCCAGTCTGGTTCTGCCGCTTCAATATTGCTTGAAGGCACAAAAGCAAAGCCCACTATAGCAATTGCTATAGCGCAAACCACTGAAATAATCTTCGCGTAAAACTTTGGTAGTCTCATAATTGTCTTTCCTCCTAGTCTCATTTCCCCATTAAAATTTTTCCGAACTTCTAGTGATAATATACTAACATAAAAAATGAAGGAAAAATATAGCAAAAGTAATACGAAATACTTGTAGAAATATGTACACCAAGCGCTATTTTTGCTCTTTTTCTTGATAAAATCTCTTATTAACATTAAAATACTATCTATGAGTAATTTTGATATGTCAGTATTAATAACGCAACTAATACAGCTATTTCTTGTAATGGCTATTGGTTATATTGCGTTTAAAATGAAAATTTTCACTCACACAGTTTGCAGGCACTTATCTACATTTGTGCTTGAGATTACTATGCCAATCATGATTATAGATGCAGTACTTAGTCTCGATAATAGTCAGAAGCCTGGTTCTTCTACTATTATCACTTTGTTTATCGCATCTATTTTATTCTATATAGTTATGCCTATCATTGCATTCTTTGTGGTGAAGATTTTGGCGAAGACTATTAATATAAAGAAATACCGCGAAGGTTTGTATATGTTAATGATGGTGTTTGGAAATGTCGGCTTTATGGGATTTCCAATTCTTAAAGCTGCATGTGGCTCTAACGGAGAACTTGCGGTCTTCTACGCAGCCATCTTAAATATTTTCTTTAACATAGCATTCTTCACATACGGTATTATGATTGTGGGTTATGGTACTGAAATTCAAGGAAAGATTTCTTGGAAGAAGTTTATTAGCCCTG
Source organism: Eubacterium sp. (assembly GCA_017965495.1). GTDB lineage: Bacteria > Bacillota > Clostridia > Lachnospirales > Lachnospiraceae > Eubacterium_G. The sequence goes on from JAGCPW010000039.1 coordinate 12,846, forward strand.
GTATGATTTCATCTTTTGTTGGAATTGCGCTTTACGCATTTGGAATTCACTATCCAGCCTCCGGCAAAGGAAATATGTTTACGGATATACTAGAAGGATTGTTTGGAACTATCGGAGATCTAACTCCACCACTTGCTATGATTTTGGTTGGTGCCACTTTGGCAAGTGTGGCTGTGAGAGAAGTTTTCAACGAGTGGAGAATTTATGTTTTTGTTTTTGTTAGACAGATAATACTCCCACTTCTATTATTCCCAATATTTAGAATATTCATTAAGGACAGTTTGCTTAGTACAGTGTTGTTTATAGAATTTTTGATGCCTATCGCAAACAGCGCAGTTATTATTGCAAATGAATATGACCTCGATAGCAGATTTGCTTCCAAGGCCATTTTCATTTCAACACTGGCATCTATTGTGGCAATACCGTTGATGTTGTATTTAACATCATTGATGCCAATATAAAAAATTGCATAATTAAAGGGATTGCATATGCAACCCCCTTTTTTTTCAACTTATGAAGCATAATAAATATTTAGATTCATAGTTTCTCCTATTCCATCATAATCATAATATCTTAAGTAATATGTTTTACCTTTAGTTAAATCAACAGTGAAATTGAAATCATAATTATCGTCATCGTCTCCGTATGCTATTTCTTTACCATTCTCATCATATACCCTTAGTAGAGGATCTCCTGTACTATCTGAAGAATAGAATCTGTATTCAGCTGTAGACGTTGGAACAAATGTAAAGTAAGTATACTCGTCTTGTGATGTCACAGCTGTTGTACCTTCATAAATCTCTGTAACAGGTGCTGGTGTAGCATTAACCGTTGCAGTAACTGTCATATCACCTTTAACAGTAAACTTAGCACTAGCATCATATTTTACTCCAGGAACTGCAGTTCCTGAACTTACAATATCATACGAACCAGCCTTTAAGTATAGACTATCACTAAATCCAAAAATATCTCCTGTAGTTTTATCTTCCCATGACAAGAAACATTTTGGGTTCAAATCTGGATTACTAGATTTAATGTTTACTGTAAATGCATTGATTTTGAAGTTTTGAGTTGCATTGGCTGAAATCTTTTTGCCATACACATTTGAGTAAATATCATTAACTACTGCATACATATCATATGTTCCTGGTATAACTTGAAGTTCATAGTTACCATCTCTATCTGTGTATCCGTAGTTAGTAAAACTCTGCTCTGAATCAGCCTGAGGAAGTGCTCTTACTGTTGCATCATATACTGGCTTACCTGAATTTGTAGTTACTTTTCCTTTTACTAGAATAGTCTTCTTAGTTTCAACAACTGCCTTTCCTGTTGTTTTGAGTATGCTAGAATTATTATCTTCAACAGTAAATACACCTGTTTTTGTTCCAATAGTTTTTGTTTTATAATCCCAATAGTAAATACCTTCACTGTCTTGATCTGGATCTCCGTTAAAAATACCTGCATTATCATATGATTTTACAGTGTATGAACCACTACCGCCTGCAATATATATTCTAGAGAATCCTCCAAATGAATACTTATTGTTCTCATAAATACCTACAGTTTGCTTTGGACAGTATACTGTAAGTGTATGATCATTACCAGAAACATATACTATTCTTAATGTAAAAGTGGTTCCTTTTTCATCCTCTATAACAAAAGTGATGGTAAATATTCCTGTTTTTCCAAGTGTTCCTTTGAGTTTGATTCTTCCTTTATCAAAAGTATATTTTAATCCTGATGGAACACCACTCACGCTTTTAACTGTGCCGTATGCATCACTGGCTGTGTAATCCTCTGTATCCCAGTGATCGTCAATAATTGTATTATCATTAACTCTTCGTATAATATCTCTTGATCTAATCCTATCTGGGAAGTATGTCTCTACTTCTTTTACTATCGCCTTTTTGTTTACACCAGTAACAGTAAACTTAATCATACAGCCATCATAGTAGTTAATAGATTCTCCAAGTACTACTGTGTATGTCTGATTATCTGGCGTAGATAAATCTTCTACTTTTACATTTTGTTTGTAGTTACCAGATTTCATTCGCTTGATTTGAACACCAACATTAGTAGGTGCAATTTTTACTGGCTTTGAAAACTTTAATGTGTAAATTCTAGAATCAACCTGCTTAACATCCATAGTAACATCTGGCTCCACCACTGTTACCTTGATTGTCTTTTTCTTCTTTTTGTTAGCCTTAGATTTAATAGTAATTTTAACTTTTCCAGCCTTCAAACCTTTGATTTTGATTTTACCTTTTTTCTTTGTAACCTTAACAATCTTTTTCTTTGAAACTTTAACTGTGAATTTCTTAGAAGTCTTTCCTGTAGTTTTCACTTTAACCTTAACAGTTTTTGTTTTTCCTACAGAAACTGTAACCTTTTTCGCAACTTTAATAGACTTTACTTTAGCGCTTGCTGATGTAACGTCAAATGCTGTCATGGTTGTAATCACCATAGCAAAAACCATTAAAACCGCTAATGCTTTTTTAAACGCTTTCATAGTTCCTCCTTTTAAATATTGAATTATCGTTCCGTTCCCTACGATATGTCTATTATATCACAAAAGCCATTATTAATAATACGATTATTTAATAATAAAAAAGAGACTAGCTTTTGCTAGTCTCTTGTAATTAATCTAAACTTTTCAAAGTTGGGAACAATAACACGTCCCTAATAGCTTCTGAATCAGTAAACAACATTACCATTCTATCGATTCCGTATCCGATACCACCTGTAGGTGGCATACCAATTTCTAACGCATGCAAGAAATCTTCGTCAGTAGTGTTTGCTTCTTCATCACCTGCTGCTAACAACTCTTCCTGAGCCTTAAATCTTTCTCTCTGATCGATTGGGTCATTAAGCTCTGAGTAAGCGTTTGCCATCTCCCAGCCGTTCATAAAGAACTCAAATCTTTCTACATACTCTGGGTTATCTGGCTTTTTCTTTGTAAGTGGTGAAACTTCGATTGGATAGTCCATAACAAATGTAGGCTGTACCAACTTCTCTTCCACGAACTCTTCAAAGAATAGGCTTAAGATATCACCCTTCTTGTGATGCTTCTCAAATTCCACATGGTGTTCTTTAGCAAGTGCCTGCGCCTGCTCCAAAGTTTCCACTTCGTTCCAGTCAACATCAGCATATTTCTTAACAGCATCCACCATTGTGATTCTCTCAAATGGCTTTCCTAGGTCCATCTCCTGACCCTTGTAAGAAATCTTTGTGCTTCCGCAAACCTTCTCAGCCACATATCTAAACATTTCTTCAGTCAAATCCATCATTCCATTGTAGTCAGTATACGCTTGGTATAACTCCATCAAAGTAAACTCAGGATTGTGACGTGTATCAAGTCCTTCATTTCTGAAAACTCTACCTATCTCATAGACTTTCTCAAGTCCACCCACAATAAGTCTCTTCAAATATAGTTCAAGAGAAATTCTTA
>JAGCPW010000040.1 GCA_017965495.1 Eubacterium sp.
ACAGTATTTACAGCAGAAGAAGCAAAGAAAGTGGCTAATGAATTAGGGTATCCAGTATTGGTTCGTCCTTCATATGTTCTTGGTGGACAAGGTATGCAGATTGCCACTGACGATAAAGAGATAGAAGAGTTTATGGAAATCATAAACCGTATTGCGCAAGATCACCCAATCCTTGTTGATAAATATTTGCAGGGAACTGAGGTGGAAGTAGATGCTATTTGCGACGGCGAAGATATCTTGATTCCAGGTGTTATGGAACATATAGAAAGAGCCGGTGTGCACTCAGGTGATAGTATTTCAGTTTATCCAGCATATTCTTTGCCTCAGGATATCATTGATACTATTGAGGAGTATACAAGAAGACTTGCTATAGCACTTAACGTTAAGGGAATGATTAACATTCAGTTTATTGTGTGTGATGGACAAGTTTACGTGATTGAGGTTAACCCTCGTTCATCTCGTACAGTTCCATACATCAGTAAGGTTACAGGTATTCCTATCGTTAAACTTGCTGCTAAGTGTATTATAGGAGACACCATCAAAGGACTTGGCTACACACCAGGCCTTCAGCCAAATGCTGAGTATTATGCTATCAAGATGCCAGTATTTAGTTTTGAGAAGATTCGTGGTGCAGAGACTAGCTTAGGACCTGAGATGAAATCTACTGGTGAGTGTTTGGGAATTGCTAAGACATTTGACGAAGCATTGTATAAGGCATTCCTAGGTGCAGGAACTATCCTTCCTAAACATAAGAAGGCTATTGTTTCTGTAAACGATGCAGATAAAGATGAGATGGCACCACTAGCTAAGCGTCTAGAAAACTTAGGTTATGAAATCTATGCTACTAGAAGTACAGCTAAGCATTTGAGAGAACATGGTGTAGATGCCATTATGGTTAATAAGATTCAGCAGGAAGCTCCAACAGTTATGGATTTGCTTTTGGAGCATAAGATTGATATTGTTGTCGATACTCCAACACAGGGTAGAGATAAAAACAGAGATGGATTCTTAATTAGAAGAACGTCTATTGAGACAGGTGTTAACTGCTTCACAAGTTTGGATACTGTGGACGCATTACTTAAGAGTTTAGAGAGTGATGCAAAGAACAATATGACACTTGTGGATGTAGCTAAGATATAATTCGATTGAGGGGTCGAATTTAGGGTATGGAGAGAAACGCAGCCAGAAAGGTTGTGTTATGGAAAAAATAATAAACGAAGTAGTGGGCGGAAGATACGCTGTACTTGAAATGTTGGGGAAAGGTGGCTTTTCCTATGTTTACAGAGTCCGAGATATTCAGACTGGTATGGAGTATGCGATGAAGAATTATTTCTCATCAAACCCCGCCGACAAAAAGAAACTTTTGGAAGGTTTGGAGAGAGAACTAAATGTGCTCAAAAACACATCTCACCCCAACCTTCCAAAAATTTACGATTTAATAAAAGAAGAGGACAGTTTCTTTTTGATTATGGAAATCGTAAAAGGCGAGAATTTAAAGTCTATAGTAGACAGAAAAGGACCGCTTAAGAAGAAAGAGATTAAGCATGTGATGATGCAAGCGTGCAGTGCACTTTATTATCTTCATTCACTTGAACCACCGATAGTTTATCGAGACTTAAAACCATCCAATATGGTGATGGATGAGAATGGTTTAGTGAAATTAGTGGACTTTGGTATTGCAAAAAGATACTCAAAAGAAATTGAGTTAAGTGAGAGGGCATTTGGCAGTAGAGGTTTTGCAGCGCCAGAGCAGTTTGGCGATAGCAAAGGTTTTTCAATTTACAATACTGATACGAGGACTGATATTTATGGAATTGGAACTACGCTTTACTATTTAAAAACCGGTAAAGTCTTTGTGGAAGGTGTCTATTCAAAAAGACTTGGACATAAACTAAAAAGGATAATTAAGAAGTGCACAAAACGAAATCCGGACAAGAGATTTCAAAGTGTGATTAGGGTTTTGTGCAGGCTAGAAACTCTTGCATAAAAGCCTAAAACAAATTATTATATTAGGGATGAAATAATACATCCTGAGAGGTTAGAAAATGAATTATAACGAAGCAAAAGAATTACTTGAAAAGAATAATCAAAGTCACTTGTTAGAGTATTTTGACGAGCTAAATGATGATCAAAAAGAGAATTTGTTAAAACAAATCTCTGAGATTGATTTTGATTTGATTAAGTTGATTGAAAGTGCAGACACTCCAGACGAGAGAGGTGTTATTACACCACTTGATGCCGAAGTGTCTATTAAAGAAATAGAAGAAAATGCAGATAAGTTTCGCGCAAAAGGTATAGAGGCTATCAAAGAAGGTAAGGTAGCGGCTTTGCTTTTGGCTGGAGGAATGGGAACTAGACTTGGTTCTGACAAGCCAAAAGGAATGTACAATATCGGCGAGACTAAAGATGTATTTATCTTTGAAATGCTTATTAGAAACCTCATGGATGTAGTGGATGAAGTGGGAGTTTGGGTTCCGCTTTACATTATGACAAGTGAGAAGAACGACAAAGACACAAGAGAGTTCTTTGAAGAAAAGAATTACTTTGGATATAACAAAGACTATGTAAAATTCTTTAAGCAGGAAATGGCTCCAGCGTGTGACTTCAACGGAAAGATTTACCTTGAGAGAAAAGATAGAATTTCTACATCACCTAATGGAAATGGTGGTTGGTTTATTTCTTTCAACAAGGCTGGATTACTAGAAGAGGCTAAGGCTAAAGGAATTGAGTATATTAACCTTTTTGCCGTGGATAATGTTTGTCAGAGAATGGTTGATCCATTGTTTGTGGGAGCAATGCTTGATGGCGGGTATGTTTCTGCATCTAAGGTAGTATCAAAAGCTGCACCAGAAGAGAAGGTGGGTGTGCTTTGTCTAGAAGATGGAAAGCCATCTATTGTTGAGTATTACGAGTTAACAGAAGAAATGAGATATGAGACTTTGCCGGACGGCAGTCTAGCATATAAAGACGGAGTTATTCTTAACTATTTATTCTCTATTAAATCTTTGGAGGAGAATATGAATAACAATCTAGTTACTCACGTTGTAAAGAAAAAGATTGAGTGCCTAGATGAAAATGGAAATGCTGTTAAACCAGAGACAGAGAACGGTTATAAGTTTGAGACTTTAGTTTTGGATATGATTCATGATATGGATAATTGCTTGGCTTACGAAGTGGTAAGAGAAAAAGAGTTTGCGCCTATCAAGAATAAGACAGGTGTGGATTCGGTAGACACAGCTAAAGAGTTACTTAAGAAAAATGGAGTTGAATTATAAATGAAAAAGATACTTGAGTTAATAACTGAAGAGTTTAGGAAGGCATTTGCGGATAAGGGCTATGATGAATCGCTCGCTATAGTGGGTGTTTCTAATAGACCTGACCTTTGCGAGTATCAATGTAACGGAGCGATGGCTGGCGCCAAAAAATATGGAAAGGCACCAATAGCTATAGCGGAAGATATAGTGGATGCTGTAAAAGATAACGAGATGTTTTCTAAAGTGGAAGCCATTAACCCTGGCTTTATTAATATTGACTTAAACAATGAGTTCGTTGCTAAATACTTAAATGATTTAAAAGATGCAGATAGTTTTGGCGTAGAAAAGCAAGACAAGACTATTATTGTGGACTACGGCGGAGCTAATGTTGCTAAGCCTTTGCACGTTGGACATTTGCGTTCAGCAGTTATCGGCGAGAGCATTAAGCGAATCAAAAAGTATATGGGCAACGATGTAATAGGTGATGTTCATCTAGGAGACTGGGGTCTTCAGATGGGTCTTATCATTATGGAATTAAAGGATAGAAAACCTGACCTTCCATACTTTGACGAGGACTTTGATGGTGAATACCCAACAGAGGCTCCTTTTGATATTTCAGAACTTGAAGAGATCTATCCTGCGGCAAGCAGCAAGGCAGCAGAGGATGAGAACTTTAAAGAGGCAGCTGGTGAGGCTACTAGAAAACTTCAAGATGGTTACAAACCATATCGTGCTATTTGGGACCATATAATGAATGTTTCTCTAGCTGACTTAAAGAAAAACTATGATAGATTGGATACTCATTTTGACCTATGGAAAGGTGAGAGTGATGCTAATCCATATATTGAAGATTTGATTCAGGAACTTGTGGACAAAGGACTTGCT
>JAGCPW010000001.1 GCA_017965495.1 Eubacterium sp.
AAGGGATCTGTCACTAAGCACTTTTACCCTGATACTTCTATGAGAATGATGAGTGATATAGATATTCTTTATAGAAATGCAGAATCTAAAGATATTCAAAATCTAATGGAGAATGCAGGTTATACTCAAACTAAGTCCACTCCTAAAGATTCTATGTATTTAAGTTCTAACCAGTTAGTAAAAATTGAGATGCAGCAATCGCTAATAGATGATGGCTTTACAGATTGGCTAAAATACCTTGACACTATTTGGGATAGATGTGAAAAGAAGAGTGATAACGAGTATGCTATGACACCAGAAGATTTCTATATCTACCATATATCACATATGGCAAAACACTTTATTAATGGCGGCATAGGGCTAAGACATATACTTGATACATGGGTTATTAAGAATCATTATACCGATATGGATTTAGATTATGTCAAAAAAATCCTAACTGAATTAAAACTAGATAAGTTTGAAAAACAGATTAATAATCTTTGTAAATATTGGTTTGAGGAAAGTATTCCTGCTAGCAAAGAAGAAATCAATCTACTATCAGAATATATATTTGCTAATGGCGCTTTTGGAAGTGTTAGCCAGCAATCTGTTAATGAATCTTCTAAGGGAATGAAAGGCAAAGTATTTCCTAGCAAAGAAATGATAGCCAACTACTATGGTGATACCGTTAAGAAACATCCTGCCACTATTCCTTTTTATTGGGTAAGACTAAATGCAGAAAGGTTATTTAAAAATCCTAAGAAATCAAAAAACAAAATGAAATCGATGTCTAACATTTCAGATGAACAAAAAGAAAAGACAAAACAGCTATTTGAAATATGTGGATTAAAATAAAAATGCTTTGGATATTACTCCAAAGCATTTTTTAGCGCTACACTATATATTAGTTTATAAATTCCGAATCCTATCAAAGTTCCAAATGTGTTTAATATAACATCATCAATATCGAAAATGCCAATTCCCATAACCCATTGCACCAATTCTATAACTAAAGATAATAAACATCCAAGTAGCATTACATACCACCACTTATTCCTTCTCACAAACAGTGGAACTAGGAAACCACATGGCATAAACATTACAACATTACACATTAAGTTTTTAAAGAACCAATCATTAAATGAATGTGCGCTTTTAACATAATATGTAATAATCTCGAAAGGCACTAGGTGTGGAGGTTCTATGTATATTTCCTTTCCACTCTTCCAATGTTCTATTAATTTCCAGAAAATAGGCGATGGAAATTTAAAAATCAAAACAAATATGAGTACTAAACAATAAAGTACAAATATCCATACCGAATATTTTTTTATCAATCCAAACACTTTACTTATCATAATCATTATATCCTATTTGGCCGAATCGTTGTTTGAACTTTTCTCTTCCTTCAAAGCTTGTTTTAGTTTTTTCTTAAACTCTTTTTCTTCTTTTTTTATTTGGCGCCATGTTTTCGGATTTGCCTTTTCTTCGGCATCCTTCCTCTCTTCTTCTATTCTCTTTAACTCATCAGCCTTCTTTTCTTCTTCTGTTGAACTCATTTTAATATGTTTAGTCAATTTATGTGTAGATGTGTCAAACTCTTTTTCAGATGTTTTTCCATACTCTCCATATGTACCATTGTATCCATACTGAATTTCATCTCCATATCCGTAGCCATATCTCTTTCCATATCTACCATAGCCATATCTAGCTCTTGGCGAATCACCATATCCGTAGCCATACATTCCATACTGTCCACCACCATATCCTCGTCTTCTTACACCATAGCCATATTTACCATATGCATATTTTCCATATACATAACTAGACTTTGATCCTTCCAAACTACCATTAAGTATGCATCCAAGCACTGGTTTTTTTGTATATGCAAACTCTTGTAAACTATTAATAACCTTATTAACTCGCACCGATGATTCTTTAATAACATACACGATACCATCGCTATATTGTGCTAGAGCCGCTGCATCTGATAGTCCAGTACATGGAGGAGCATCTATAATCACATAGTCAACAACTGTTTTTACGTCCTCTATAAACTTTCTCATATTATCAGAGTTAATAACATCAGCTGCGTTTTCAGTTTTTTTATCAGGTGTTATAGCTAGAACTCTTGTGTCTTTTAAATTTGTAATAGCCTGACTACTTTTTATTTTTCCATCCAGATAATCACCTAGACTATAAGATGGTGTTTGAGCCTTAACCTTGTTCTTAAGAGATGGTTTTCTTAAATCTCCATCAATCAACATAACTTTATGCTGCATTTTAGATAAGGAATATGCTAAATTCATAGTAAAGGTACTTTTTCCTTCACCGCTCTTTGTACTAGTCACTACTATCACTTTAGCATTATTCTGTTTGAAAACTCTCTCGCATCTAGAAGAAATACTTCTCATAGACTCTAAGAATCTAAACCCTACATCTTTGTTTAAAATGGAGCAATCTTTAACCTTCTCTCCTTTTTCATTCTCAGTATTAATATAAGGCACATTTCCAAATAAATAAATACTTAAATATTTATTTACGTCGTCTCCAGTTTGAATTGTTTTAATAAATAATCCAACTATAAGAACTGGTATCATTCCTATAGCAAAACCTATAAGAGCAAATAGAAGTACCCCCATAATAGGCATATAGGGATTAATTGGCTCAGTAGGCATGGTTGGTTGTTCTATTATTTTTAGTTTAGTATCTCCCACCACAAATGCAGTCACGGAAGAGTAATTCTTTAGCACGGACTGAATCGTTTTGTATGCCAATTTAGCGTCAGAACTGGATGTTTTTATATTTAAAATATTGGTATTTTCTACTGAAATAATCTCTATAGTAGCCGGCACATAATCTAAACCGAGGTCATGTTTTATTATTTCGTAAAAGACCTCATTATTAATCAAATAATTGAAACTAACCGAAAGATCTTCTGTTAACTGATTATTATTTGTATGTTTAAATTTACCACTACCACTATAATCTGCCGCTGTTACAGAAAAAATAGCTCTAGATTCATAGGTGGGAACATAGGTTTTTTTATAGTAAAAATAACCCAAAATACCTAATATTACCATTAGTATTACGGATATATACCAAAACTTTCTAAAAGCATCTAAAAATCTAAAGAAAATATCGCCTATGCTTTTTACTTCTTTATTTCCTTGTGTCCCAACGTGATTAGGATTATTCTCCTTCATAGACTTCCACCACCTTTCCTTCAGAATTGCCATATCCATAACCGTAACCATATGAATGCTGTTTCGAATTTGCTCTAAAAACTTTGTAGTCATTTAGAACACATCCAATAAACTTAGTTGTGGAGTCTTCTATCATTGAAATACAATTTGCAATATCACTTGTAAATGAAAAATCCTGTCTTACTACTAGTAAAGCATAATCTACCCTATCCAAAAGCGCCTCTGCATCGGAAACCAAAGCCATAGGTGGTGTGTCTAGTATGACGTAATCTGCTATTTCTCTACATTTGTTAATTAAATCAAGCATTGCACCTGATTTCATATATTCATTAGTTCTAGAATGTCCATGGCTAGACATAATTATATCAATAGGAATCTCTTTTCCCTCATAAAGAGCCTCATCTAAACCTATTTTTCCTTGGAGAAGACTCGCCATATCTGTAATTTGCTTTTTAGGAATATCCAACATTTTATGAACAGCTGGTTTTCTCATGTCTGCATCTATCAATATTACTTTTCTTCCTTCTTTAGCCAAAGATAAAGCAATATTCAAAGCTACTGTAGACTTACCTTCATTCTCGCAAACACTTGTCACCATAAAAGTGTTCTTTCTTGGATTACGCTCCCTTTCATATTCTATTTTCATTCTAATATTATTAACAGATTCAATAAATTTATTAGTAATAATAGGGCTCGTAATAAGCAAGGCTTTAACACTTTGTACAACCTTTGCCTTTATTGTTCTATTCTTCTTCTCATGATAGATTGTTCCTAACAATGTTGTATCTAAAGTTTGCTCCACCGCATTTTCTGTCTTAATAGTCTTTCTAAATATGCTAACACCAATCAAAATTAACAGTGTAAGAAAGGCACAAATCCCACCTATCTGTAAAGATCTAGTTCTAGGTGTGAAAGCATTATCTGGATTTCTAGCAACAGTAGGTGCTTTTAACTGATCAAATACAGCATCCGTCTTTAAGAATTCAGATAATTCATGGTAATTATCCATGATGGCACCCACAGTTTTAAAGGAAACGATAGGATCGGTTGAGGAAGCAGTAAGTTTCATTAGATTTGTACCTTCAATTAATTCAACGGATCTCTCTGAGCCAAAATTAGGCTCTGTATTTCCCAAATCTTCCATTAATTTATGTCTCATAACATCTTGATACAAAATACTATTAAAAACTTCTACTACACTTTCCGCCTCCATCTTGTTTCCTGCTACATACCCTGTACTTTGGCTTGGATTAACTACATAGATAGCCGAACTAGTATAAGAAGGAATATAGGTCTTTCTCATAATGGTGAATGCCACCATTACACCAAGACTTCCTACAATCAAAACTATCCATAGTCGTTTTAAAACATCACGCACTATGGAATATAAGTCTATATTGTTTAAATCAAATAATTTATTCATTTCTAGTCCTCCACTATCACGGTGAGATTGGCAAGAGATTCATTCGCCTCTTCCTCGTTTATTACATACTCCACATAATAGCAACCCTTCTTCTTAGTGTTCACTGTACTATTCATTATTTTAACTCTGCTCTTTGATATTTTTTTACCTGTTGAACTTTCGACTGAGTCTATGTACTTTCTTTCATTGAAAGATGAATTTTTCTTAGTATAGACTAAATTTTTCTTAAGATTAATTATTGGTGCTTTTGTATTGATATTTTTTATTATGACATGTGCTTTGAGTGTAACAGTGTCTCCTCTACTATTAGTGACTTGAGCTGTTACTGTATTATCTCCTGTAGATGCAGTTGAAAATTCAGCAGATAGTATTTTGACCTTTCTGCTAATATCTCCATCTATACAATCCTCTGCTCCTATTATTTCTCTTAAACTCTCTTGACTGCCAGTTTCTAGCTGAAGTGGTTTTCTTAATACAAACTTAGGTGGGGTATAATTATTATACTTTAATTTTCTAGTAGCTTTTGCCACATTATGATCTGAGTCTTCAACAGCATATGTAATATTACATATGTGATTTTTTTTGTCTGTAAAATTAGAAATCGACTCAATTACTAATCCCGCCGTTAAATCCCCATCTTTCGTATCGGTAACCTGGACACTTTTCATCAATTCTCTATCAGTGGCATCTACATTCACTGATATCATTTTAGGCCCAATATTTATTTTTGGTGGGTTAGTATCTAATGATCCTTTAAAAGACCACCATTTAAGTACAAATAAGGTTGTTCCTATTAAAAACACCACTATTACTATAGGTTTAACAAATCTCATCATTCCTCCA
>JAGCPW010000041.1 GCA_017965495.1 Eubacterium sp.
ATTATTTCAAATTCCATCATTATCGTTTTCTCATCCGTAATGATTGGAATGAGAAATATTTGGGTTCTAATTGCTATTTTATTTATGGCAATAATCGTAGGATACATTCTTGGATGGTTTGGAAAGAGAGACAAGATTAAGTTCCAGGATGTCATGGCACCAACTAATAGAAAACTAAATTATTTAGAGAGAACATCTAAGAACTTTGATTTCGCCAAAGACATTAGACTTTTCAATATGTCTGGAGTTTTCAAAAGAGAGTTTGCGGTTCTTAACAATTTCTTCTTTAAGAAAAATAGACAGCATCATAACAGATGGATTATTGGCGCTTTATGTATGGAGTCAGTTTTGCTATCTGAGACTCTAGTTATGTATGGCTGGCTAGTTTGGTCTGTACTAAAAGGCGAAATGGCTATTTCAGATTTATTATTGTTTATAGGACTAGTTAATTCCCTTCACAGAAATATCGGCTTTATGTCATGGATCTATTCTGCGGTTAAGACTAACACTCTAATGATTAACGATTATAGAGAATTTGTTAACTGGAAAGAGGATAGTGAGTCCTTTGCTGAAGGCGAGGGAGTAGAAAAAAACTTAGATTTCGATTCATATGAATTCAAGTTTGAAAACGTCAGCTTTAAATATCCAGGACATGATAATTATGTTTTAAAAAATATAAATCTAACAATAAAGAATGACAGCAAGTTGGCTGTGGTTGGTATTAATGGTGCAGGAAAAACTACACTCATTAAACTGATTATGAAACTTTACAACCCAACGGAAGGTCGAATACTTCTCAATGGTAGAGACTTAAGGGATTTTGATAGAGATGAATACTTTAAGCTTTTCTCTCCAGTGTTCCAGAACATAGAGTGTTTTGCACTTCCTATTTTTGAGAATGTTTCTTTTGAAGTGGAAGAAGAGACTGATATGGATAAGGTGACAAGTGCGCTTGAAAGAAGTGGTCTTTTAGAAAAGATTGATATGTATGATGCTGGAATAAGAGTTAACCTTCTAAAGATTTTTGATGAGAAGGGTATAGACTTGTCAGGTGGTGAGAAACAAAAACTTGCTCTTGCAAGAGCTTTGTATAAAGATGCTCCAATTGTAATATTGGATGAGCCTACAGCTGCGCTTGACGCTTTGGCTGAGGATAGAATGTATAGAGAGTTTAACAATATGGTTAAAAACAAAATTGCCATATTTATTTCACATAGACTTGGAAGTACTAGATTTTGCGATCAGATTGCTATGTTTAAAGAGGGCGAGATAGTAGAACTGGGTACTCATAGTGAGTTGCTGGAGAAGAATGGAGAGTATGCAGAAATGTTTAACATCCAGTCCAGTTACTACAAGGATGAGGAGGTGATTTCACATGGCTAGAAAGTCAGATAAATTAATGTCACCTAAAGACCTTGGAAGATGCTTTAAATATTTTACGAAGTTTGCTTGGCAGACGAACAAGACATATTACTTCTGGTTAATTCTAGGATTTGTGGTGGGAATTGTTTATCCATTCATCTCAATCCTTGGTACTGAACAACTAGTAAATGAGATTGCACCAGGTGGACCAAGAAGAGTGAGTTATTCAATCCTTTGGATTGCTGTTATATGCGTGGGTACTTGGCTTGGAAAAGTATTAGCAAAGGCCTGCGACGAACACAAAGGAAGAATAAATGAAAACTTTTATAAATATCTAAATACAAGAATCTGTATGAGTTCAATTCAAATGAAGTTTGCGAATACAGAAAATAGAAAAGTGTTAGATATAATTAAAAATGGTGAAAGAGCATTGAACGAGACTGACCATGTGAACGGTTTGGTCACGCCTATATTCACCATAATTCAGCAGACAGTTGTAGCCATGGGTGTAATAGTGGTAGTGGCTACTAGAGTTCCTTGGATGATTATTCCTATCGTGTTTGCGTTTACTACTAACTACCTCCTATCTAAAATAGATGTAAAGATTAGAAAGAAATACTTTGAAAAAATCGGTAACCTTGAGAGAGGTAGTGATTATTATAATACAGAACTTATGGAGCCAAGATATGCAAAAGACATTAGACTTTATGATGCTGATGATGTGTTTGTAGATCAGTACAATGGTTTTGTAGGAAAACTTTATAAACTAGGAAAGCATTTTGCGAGAAAATTTATTATTCTTAGAAATACAAATGCATTTTTGAGAGCTGCAGCCAATATGGTCATTTATCTTTTGATTGGCTACTATGCTATAAAGAAATGGATTAGCATTGGTACATTCGCTGCTCTTTTCCAGGCAGCTAACACATTTAATGATGCTTTAGGTGCCATTATTGATTCAACTATGCAGTGTTCATATACGGTTTCAGTTCTTAAGTTTTACATCGATTTTATGGAACAAGTTTATGTGGAAAAAGAAACTGGCGATATAGAAGTAGAAAAACAAGACTGTAAAATCGAGTTTAGAAATGTAAGCTTTAAATATCCAAACACTGACAGATACATTTTGAAGAACATTTCAACTACTATCAATAAAGGTGAGCATCTATCGATTGTTGGAAGGAACGGTGCAGGAAAGACTACGTTTATCAAACTTCTTTGCAAACTATATGATAATTACGAGGGCGATATACTCGTCAACGACAAAGACATCAGAGACATGAAGTTTGAAGAGTACGTGGAATTATTGTCTGTGGTATTCCAAGACTTTAGATTGTTTGCATTTAAACTAAAAGAAAACGTTACTAACTTCCGCGACAAAGACATAGACCTAGATTACGTATATGAGACATCAGGAGTAGCGGATTGGGTTAACAGTCTGAAAGATAAAGATGATACTTACATATATAAGATGTTTGAAGAAGATGGTGTAGAGCCATCTGGTGGACAAGGTCAGAAACTTGCTATAGCAAGAGCGCTATACAAAGATTCGCCTATTGTAGTTTTGGATGAGCCTACAGCTGCACTTGATCCGATAGCAGAGAACGAAGTTTACATGAACTTCGATAAACTAGTTAATGACAAGACTGCTATCTACATCTCACACAGACTTTCTTCTTGTAAGTTCTGCGATAGAATAATTGTGTTTGAAGGTGGACAGATAATAGAAGAGGGCAGTCACGATGACTTAATGAATTTAGAAAATGGCTTTTATGCAAATATGTTTAACACGCAAGCGAGTCAGTATAAAGAAGCAGAAGCTTAAAAATATAAAGAGATATTCTTTACGAATATCTCTTTTTTATTTACTTGCATTAGAAAAACCTATGTGATAGAATACATATCGTTGCGAGACTGAAGCGGTAACTATTGGTAAAACGCGAAATCAAAGTAATGCTGAAGGATCGCAAAAATACGATGCCGCATCGCCAAATGGTAAGGCACTGGACTCTGACTCCAGCATTTCTAGGTTCGAATCCTAGTGCGGCAGTTCAAAAGTACCAATTAATATTGGTACTTTTTTAATGACTAAAAATAGCATGAATGTTATAATACTTCCTAGAGAAACTGATAATAGATTTAGGGATTAGATGAGGTATAAAAATGAAGAAAAGAATTGTTTCAATTTGTGTAGCATCGATTCTTGTAGCTACACTGTTTAGTGGATGTGGAAAGAATACAAGTACAGAAGTAAAAAATGCAACTAAAGATGTAAAGAACACTATAACAGTAGCAGAGGAGACTACTACAGAAGAAAAAATTGAATATAAAAATTACTATAATGATAGATTTGGTTTTAGTTTTGATTACCCATCATTTTTTAAACAATATGGTGACTTACCAACAAATGGTGACGGAATTACAATGAAGCATAACAATGATATGCTAACTATGAGTGGATCCCTTCAAATGGACGAATTAAATTCAGGAGAGAAAATAAAAGAGCAATGCGAATCGTATGGCAATAAAATGACTAATACAAAAGTTGGCAAAGATTCATTTTATTATGAAAGCATTGATGAAGAAGGTAATAATACAATCAATTTCCAGCAGACTTGTGACAAATACGGTGTAAATGCAGGCTTTGTTATTATTTTTGATAAAGACAAAACAGACTACTATAGAAGTATTGCGACTGACATGATTAAAAGTTTAAAATTCAAAAAAGGCTTAGATGGGTTATATTAGTAAACAAATAAAAAAGACAATTCCGAAAGGAATTGTCTTTTTAAATCTAGAATAAATGTTTAATGTTCATATACTCTGGAAGCCCGTCTTTGAAGTTTAAATCAACTTCGCCTTGAATCAATGGTCTAGCATAAGTAATAAACTCGTCAGTCACATCATTGCCTTTCTCATTAATCCATTCTCTAGGAACGTGTTTAACAAGTCCTGCTACGTCATTAACATTAGTAGTTCCAAGAGTAGTAGCATATGGGAAATCTGAAATACGATTGATTGTAATCATAACTCCAGTCTCACCATTTACAGCAACTTCTGTAGCATACTTTCCTTCTTCAAAAGCTTCATCAATGTCAGTGTAAGATGTTAGATGTCCAGCAGTTCTTTGTGGGATGTTGATCTCAACTGAGCGAACCTTAACATCAATGTTATCTTTGATGATGTATTCTAACGCCTTTCCAGCACCGCTTAACTGACTGTGTCCAAATTTATCTTCAGCAGCCACACCAGCTGTAATGTATTTTCCATCTTTATCTTTAATACCTTCAGAGATTGCAATAACTACATTGTGATACTTTTCAATAGCAGCCTTAACATCTTCTATAAATTCATCCTTATTAAAAGCAGCCTCTGGGAAGTAGATAAGATGAGGAACTGCACTATACTCATTTCTAGCAAGAGCAGCTGCTCCAGTTAACCATCCTGCATCACGTCCCATAATCTCAACTATAGTAACGCTGTTGATTGGATAAATTGCTGTATCGTGACTAACCTCTAAAAGAGTAGTAGCGATAAACTTAGCAGCACTACCATATCCAGGAGTGTGGTCTGTTACTTGAAGATCATTATCTATAGTCTTTGGAACACCAATACATTTAACATCGATGTTATTATCTGCAGCGTACTTGCTTAGTTTAGCTACAGTATCCATAGAATCGTTTCCTCCTATATAGAAGAAACTCTTAATCTCATATTTTTCAAACTGCTCAAAAATCTTTTTATAAGTGTC
This sequence comes from Eubacterium sp., assembly GCA_017965495.1. Taxonomy (GTDB): domain Bacteria; phylum Bacillota; class Clostridia; order Lachnospirales; family Lachnospiraceae; genus Eubacterium_G. Next base: position 5,114 of record JAGCPW010000041.1, read on the forward strand.
CACATCTTCATCCGCAGTTGGTAACATAAATCTACATGAACCAAGATACATAGAAGGTGAGTTACGAAGAATTAGTGTATCAACATCGTTAAGACTAACTACTTCATCGTTCATAAAACCTTGTATGCCGTGGTATGCACCGTACACTGTATCGAAACCATTTTCCTTTGCACCGGAAATCACACCGGCTAGACTGGCATTGATAGCGGCGGTAGGACCACCTGATTGAGCTACTATACAATTATTCATAATTATCTCCGTTTCTTACTATAAATCTCCGCTTTTATACCATTTATACTTGTTTTCATACCAGTTATGCATAAATGATAGACAATGATGTTTATTAGAACTATAATATGGTTATAGAACATAAATAGTATACCTTACATTATATTAAAAAGCCAATGTCAATGATATCATGCAAGTAGGTATAAGGAGGTACGGACATGAAAAAATTATTAGGATTAGTTTTAGTGATGGCGATGATTGTCGGATTGTGTGGTTGTACAATTGTAAATGAGACCAACACTATTAGCGACAAGATTATTAACCAAGTTATGACTTATGATATTAAAAAGCAAGTTGTGGATGATTATATGAAGGATCCCAATATTGATACTGAACAAAGAATGTACTTGATGCAATTAGTAAGCGCAATGTCTATCGTTAAGATAGATGGAGAAAATTACTATCGTTATAGAGAGAGCAGTAATGAAACATTTAAGGAGTATATGGTAGATAGAGTAGATAATGACTCAATTTCATATGTAACTAAAGACACATTCTATGAGAACTCAGATAGAGATAATGTTTTTGGAGGCATGGCACTAGGCTATAGTGAAAATGGTCAGATACCAATTGATTATTCACAAGTTAAGTATACTTTAACTTTAACATTTGCTAATAATGTAGTAAATACGAATGGAAAGATAGATGAGACAAATCCGAAAAAGGTAAGTTTTGATTTGGACTTTTCTAAAAACAAATTAATAACTACTTTTGCTACGACCAACAAGAACAATACGATGTCTAGTGTTTTACAATATGTTAAAGGCACAAGAGCAATCGGACAGACAAAAATTAAAAAGATTACAGCTAATAAAGTAAAGAAAAAAGCAAAGACCGCATCAGTCACTATAAAACTTAAAAAAGCAAAGAATGCCACTAGATATGTAGTTGAGTATAGTACGAAGAAAAAGATTGACCCAGAAAGTTATTTAACTGATTCTAAAACAAGCAAGAAAACTACTATCAAAATAAAAGGATTAAAGAAGAATAAAAAATATTACTTCAGAGCTTATCCAAAGAAAATTGATTATACAGGAGATTATTACAGTGGAATAACAACAAAAGTAAAATCAATAAAGACTAAAAAGTATAAAAAGAGTAAAAAGAAATAAATAGAGATGAATTCAAAAGCCCCAGCATTTAAAAAAGTGCTGGGGTTTTATATTGTTTTCACATTGATAAAAATCTTTTATTCAAGTATAATAATGTGGAACGCTAAAGATAAATAAAGCGAGGAAAATGGAGGAAAGATATGTTAGTATCAGCAAAAGAAATGTTAGACAAGGCCAAAGCTGGCCATTATGCAGTAGGACAGTTCAACATCAATAACCTTGAGTGGACTAAATGCATTTTACAAACAGCACAAGAACTTAACAGCCCTGTAATCTTGGGTGTATCAGAAGGTGCTGGAAAATATATGACTGGATTTAAGACAGTTACAGATATGGTTAAAGCCATGGATGAAGAACTAGGAATTACAGTTCCTGTAGCTCTTCACCTAGACCACGGTACATACGAAGGATGTTACAAGTGTATCAAGGCTGGTTTTTCATCAATCATGTTTGATGGTTCACACTATCCAATCGAAGAGAATATTGAAAAGACTAAAGAGTTAGTAGCAGTTGCTCACGGACTTGGTCTTTCAATCGAGGCAGAAGTAGGAGCTATCGGTGGTGAAGAAGACGGCGTTGTTGGTAAGGGTGAATGTGCAGATCCTGATGAGTGTAAAGCTATTGCAGATTTAGGTGTAGATATGCTTGCAGCAGGTATCGGAAACATCCACGGTAAGTATCCAGAAAACTGGGAAGGTTTAAGTTTTGAAACACTTGATGCTATCCAGCAAAAGACTGGCGAGATGCCACTAGTTCTTCACGGTGGTACAGGTATCCCTGATGATATGATTGCTAAATCAATCGAACTTGGTGTTTCAAAGATTAACGTTAACACAGAGTGTCAGTTAGTATTCGCAGAAGAGACACGTAAGTATATTGAAGAAGGAAAAGATTTAGAAGGTAAGGGATTTGACCCTCGTAAACTTCTAGCTCCTGGATGCGAAGCTATCAAGGCTAAAGTTAAAGAAAAGATGGAACTATTCGGTTCAGTTAACAAAGCTTAATTTAACTTAAAAATTTATGAAACAAATTTGGCGAAGTCATCTGGCTTCGCCAAAATAATTTAAAGGTAAACAATGAAAAAGATTTCAGCAAAGACTTTTAACATAATAAGAATTGTGATTTTGTGTGCAGCAGCAGTTGCGCTTATTTACGCGTCATATTCTTTGACGGATTCTTATCTTGGGTACAAAGAAGACGAAGCCAAGTATGCTGAAATTGATAAGATGTTTGAACAAGGAAACGCTAACTCAAACAATGGAGGAGATTTTTCTACTAAAAGTAAAAAGTGGTCTTGGAATTACAAGGCTATGATGAAATACAATGATGAAGCAGTTGGATACATCAAGTTAGATAATTCGAGAATACAATATCCAATAGTGGCACATGAAGATAACAAGTTTTATTTAACACACGGATCTGACAAAGTTTCAAACGGTGCTGGTTCTATATTTATTGATTACAGAACTGCTGGACTTAATGCTAATGGCTGTATCATTTATGGTCACAATATGCTAGACGGTTCAATGTTTGCAGACCTTATGAAGTATAGAAAGAAAAAGTTTGCAAAGACTCACCAAGTGTTTGATGTGTATGTTGGATATAGACATTACAAGTATTATGTGTTTAGCGCTTTTTCTACTCAAAAAACAAATGAGAGTGTTTACAAGTTTGGTTTTAAGACAGATGCAGATTTTATAAAGTGGATAAACCAAATGAAGTCTAAGAGTTCTTACAAATTTAAAAACGGAACTCCAGGCGCGAATGATAAAGTTGCATTACTTTCCACTTGCGTGGACGATTACGGCAACAGACAGTTGGTTGCAATTTATCGTGGCGAAGAAGTGGTTGACTAAAATTTAAAAAGACTTATTATATATAGAAGAAAATGAAAAACTAAAGGAGGGAATAATCATGGCACAAGTTTCAAAGGATATGATTATTGCAGATATAGTTGATATTAATATTGGCTGCGTTCCAATTCTTATGGCAGAGGGAATGCACTGCGTTGGTTGTCCTGCAGCTCAAGCAGAAAGTTTAGAAGAGGCTTGCATGGTTCACGGAATTGACGCTGATGAGATGACAAAAAAACTAAATGACTTTTTAAAAGAGCAAGAAGACTAAAAAAATTTTAAAAATAAAAAATGAAAAAGTGCGACAAAATTTTTTGAATAAATTTTGTTGCATTTTTTTATAAAAGTGGTAAACTAATTCAAGATTGTAAAAAACAAATTTACAATAGCTATTTTAAATTTTTAAGATTGAAATTTTAGGAGGAAATGATCATGGCAACAGCAAAGAAAACTACTGCTAAGAAAACAGCAGCAAAGAAACCAGCAGCTAAAAAGACTGCAGCTAAGAAGCCAGCAGCTAAGAAGACTGCAGCTAAGAAGCCAGCAGCTAAGAAGACTGCAGCTAAGAAACCAGCAGCTAAGAAAACAGCAGCTAAGAAGAAAACTAACAACGTTTACGTTGAGTTCGCTGGAAACAAGTTCAATGTAGAAAAGATTGAAAAGGCTGTAAAGGCTGACTACACAAAGAAGAGTGGTAAGAAGACAATGACTACAGTTAACATTTATGTTAAACCTGAAGACGGAAAAGCTTACTACGTAATCGACAGAAAGAAAGGCGATGTAGCTCTATAAGATGTCGGTTTAATCTAAGAAATCAAAGTCGTAACTTTATGTTACGACTTTTTTCTTGCAATAAAATAAGAATACTTGTGTAAAAATCGTAATCATTGACAACGCTTTTTATGAGTGATAAAATTGAGAAACATTGTGGGGAATTTCCCAGTTATAGAAGGTAAAAAATGGCAAAAAGAAATAACAAAAACATTTTTAAAAATACATTTAAAAGACACAGCAATGGTGTTTTATATTTAATAATATTCTTACTAGTAGCTCTCATTACAGCAGGCGCTATCGTAATGAGCAATATGGAAACTAAAAAGCTAGATGAGGCTAACACTACATTAGTTGTTGAAACTACTACTAAGAAAAAGGCAGTAGAGAAAAAGACAGAAGAAGCTACTACAGAAGATGAAACTACAGAAGAAGAAACTACTAGTGCTGGTAAGGTAAAAGTTACTACAGAAACTATCAATATCAGAAGCAAGCCTTCAGAAAATGCAGAGTTGATTGCACAAGCAGAGTATGACGATGTGTTTGAAGTAATTAAAAAACAAGGCGACTGGTACAAGATTAACTTTAACGGCACAAAAGGTTATGTCAGTGCAGAGTTAGTAGAAGAAATTGATTAAAAGAGGCGCGAGCAAATCGCGCCCTTTATTTTTTAAAAGACATACATTAAATTTTCAAAGAGGATTAATGATGGAAAAAGATCTATTAGAAAAATCAGAAGACTTTAATCAAACAGGAGAGAACACTAAAGTTCTTTGTGGCGCTAGCGCATACGAGAAGAAGTTTTATTTGAATGAAGAGTTTAATTCTCTTCCAGAAAGAATCAAGCAAGAACTTCAGATTATGTGCGTGATGTTTACAGAAGACGTGGGTGGAGTTTTATTATTAGAGTTTGACGAGGATGGAAAGTTAACTCTAGTTACGCAAGCAGATGAAGGTGATTTGCTATACGATGATATCGGAAGCGAGTTAAAGATTAGAGAAATCCAAAACACTAAAAAAGA
>JAGCPW010000042.1 GCA_017965495.1 Eubacterium sp.
GATCAAACTTAAATTCCCAAACAAGGGAATTGTAGATTGTGGTGAAGAAGGAACCGCAATCGTAAAGGGCGCGCTGAAAGGTCAGCGCGTCCGTTTTGTAGTGTCTAAAAAAAGAAGCGAGTATTCGCTTGGTCGTTTGCGTGAAGTTGAGAAAAGATCGGAATTAGAAGATGCCAAGCCACTTTGCCCTCATTTTGGTATGTGTGGTGGATGTGCTTATCAGACTTTGTCTTACGAAAACCAGCTAGAAGTAAAATCTGGAATGGTTAAGGACCTTTTGGATAATGCAATAGATTACGATTATACATTTGAAGGAATAATAGGAAGTCCTAATCAATGGGCTTATAGAAATAAGATGGAGTTTTCCTTTGGCGATGAGTTTAAAGGCGGACCTTTGGCTCTTGGAATGCATAAGAAAGAAAGTTTCCATGACATAGTGACAGTAGATGAGTGTAAGATAGTGGACTCAGACTACAACAAGATTTTAAGAGCGGTTTTAGATTACTGTGCAGAGCGTGAGATTCCTTTCTATCATAAGATGAGACATGAAGGATACTTAAGACATCTTTTGGTAAGAAGAACGGTCAGAACTAATCAGCTTTTAGTGGCTTTAGTTACTAGTTCGCAGTTTAAAGGAGACGAAAAACAGTTTATTGAAGGACTAAAATCTCTAATTCTTGATTTAGATTTGTCGGCTGAAGTTAAAGGAATTTTACACATCATAAATGATGGAGTGGCTGACATTGTGCAGAGTGATGAGACAAGAATCATTTACGGTGATGAATTTATATATGAAGAAATACTAGGTCTAAAGTTTAAGATTTCAGTATTTTCATTTTTCCAGACTAACTCTCTTGGCGCGGAAGTACTATATGAGAAAGCAAGAGAGTACATTGGAGATACTAATGATATGACAGTGTTTGACCTATACTCTGGAACAGGAACTATTGCTCAGATGATTGCACCCGTGTCTAAAAAAGTAATAGGCGTGGAGATAGTGGAAGAAGCAGTAGAGGCCGCCAAAGAAAACGCTAAATTAAACGAACTAGAAAACTGTGAGTTTGTAGCAGGCGATGTTTTAAAAGTGATAGATGAAATAGAAGAAAAACCAGATATGCTTATTCTTGATCCGCCAAGAGATGGAATTAATCCAAAGGCTTTGAATAAGATTATTGATTTTGGCGTAGGCAGAATAGTGTATATTAGCTGTAAGCCAACAAGTCTTGCAAGAGACCTAGAGGTATTGAAGGATAGAGGATATAAGGTAGAAAAGGTATGTGCTGTGGATATGTTTCCAAACACAGTACATGTGGAGACTGTGTGTTTGATGTCTAAAAAATGATAGCATAACACACATTTAATCCAGTATCTTTTTATAATATTTAGAGTTATACTGTATTATGAACGGCAGAAAATATCTGCTATTTTATTTAAAAAAAGGAGGAAAAACCATGAAAACTGTACTTAGAAGATTATTAGTTCTAGTATTGGTTTTTGCAATGGTCTTTTCGACGGCACTTACGGTCTCAGCATCTACAAAGACCAAGACTATTCATCTTAAGAAGAAAACCACCACTGTAAAAGCCAAAATGACAGCAGGTGACAAGCTAAAAATTAAAATTAAAAAAGGAAAGAAAAAAGTAAAGGTATCAAAGGCATCTTTTAAATCATCCAAAAAAAGTGTTGCTAAAGTAAGCAAAAAAGGTGTAATCACTGCAAAGAAAGCAGGCAAAGCTACCATCACTATTAAAGCTCTTAAGAGAAAAGTAAAACTTAAAGTGACGGTAAAGAGTAAAGCAGTTCCAAAGCCTGCAGATATACCACGCCAAACAATTACTTTGCCATTTATGAGCACTTGGGATGGATCAAGACAAGCTAAAGTTACAACTAAATGGAGTGTTGAAGATTTAAACTATACGGCTTCCAATGACAAGCCTAATCAGCACCTTACTGTTGCAGCTCTTACACTTGCCACTAATATAGAAACTACTCATAAAGGTGCAAAGCAATGGGATTTGATTTTCGACAGTCTAGATAAACTAGGATTTACAGAGAACAAGTACCACGCATATTTTGATGGGGACGAGGAAAAGCCACAGCAAGTTGATTATCCAGCTATGGCATTTGCTACTCACAAAAATAAAGTAAATGGAAAGAATGTGGTGGCAGCTGTTTTCCGTGGAAGTTCTTCATTCCAGGATTTTATAACAGATGCTTTGTCTCAGATTGATAAATATGTTCATCCAGAGAGTTCCACACCAGATCAAACAATAGGCGGTTTCTACCGTGTGGGTGTGAATGCTACTGCTGAACTTAAAGCATATATGGAAAAACACGGTCTAACAAAGAATAATACCACCGTGTTTATTACAGGACACAGTCTAGGTGCTGCCACAGCTTCCCTTGTAGGATTGCGTACAGCAGCTACTTTAGTTAATCCAAATTCTGTATTCTGTTATCCTTTCGCTACACCTAATTACTTTAAGGGAATAGAGCCAGATTTGGCATCGATTAGAATGACTGGAAAAGATATGAAGATGTTCAGTTTTGATAACGAAGAAGATATTGTTCCAGACGTTCCATTAGGACTAAGTTATTATAAGACTTTGAATCGCATCAACTTCGATAGAGAGTGGATTCAGAGAAACGAGCCAGAACGATATAAACTATTTAACGAACTTTATACATATTTCCGCGGAAGAAATTATGAACAGGATAATAGTAATTTTATGCCAGAAGAATATTCATTTAAGTTCTTCTCAGATTATGAAATACAGGTAGACAGCATTATGGTTAGAAATCATATGCCATATACTTACATGGCTTTGGTTCTTTCAGGACTACCATCTAAAGAGGCTCATACATACATAGTAAACTAATTAGGAGTCTTTTAAACAGGAGGATTTATGTCGAAAATATTTTCAAAAGAACAAGTTAACAGAGGAAGACAAGCAGAGCTGGATTTAGCAAAGTGTCTTTCAATCATTTTTATGATCTTTTTGCATTGCTACATGTATGCGTCTGGTTTTGCAAATGAAATCAGTGTACCTATGCAACGAGCAGTTTCTCAATTGCTAGGTCGTCCATTCGCAGCTCCCGTGTTTATGTTTGCGATGGGAGTGGGAATGGTTTATTCAAGAAACCAAGAGCCATTTTATTTAATAAAGCGCGGAATCAAATTGATGCTTTTAGGAGTGGTTGTAAATGTTGGTGAATGGATGCTTCCTCATTTTCTTGCAGGAAAATTATTAGGAGATTGGGAAATGATTCCAATAGCAGGAGGATTGTTATTGTTCTGCGTTGATATCCTAGCTTTTGCAGGAATGGCAATGATTCTAACAGGAGTTCTCAAGAAACTAAAGTTAGCAAGTTGGCAAATAGTTATAGTAGCAATTGTGTTATCTGTAATAGCATCATTTGTGAGATTCCATAATTTTGGTAGTGAAGTAGCCAATTTGATAACTGGTTATTTTGTAGGTAGCATTAGAGATAATGGCACATCATTTACATCATTTCCGTTGTTTAACTGGTTTATTTTCCCAGCTGTCGGAATGCTTTTTGGTGAATGGTATATCAGATGTAGTAATAAGAAGAAACTGCTATGTCTTTGGCCTTTAGGACTTGCAGCCTCACTAGTATATTTTGTGATACCTTGGTCTACCGCTAAAGGATTTATATGTAGTGAGGACGTACACTATTATTACTGGATGCATACAGTAGATGCGCTAGTTTGCTTGATATGTATATATGGAGTTATTGGTTTATGTTACTTTGTATCGCTAGTTTTGCCAGATTCTTTCAAGGGTTTCATTTCAAAAACAAGCAGTAATATAAATGCAATATATGTCATTCAATGGTTTTTGATCCCAATAACATTTATACTTATTTACTATTTCGATAGAAATGTTAAGTATAGTAATTTGACATTTGCCTTTATTGCTATAATAGAGATAGTGGTATGTACAGCAATTGCTGCTGTTTATAAATATTTTCTAAAGAAAGGAAAAAAGAAAGCATGATGAAGAAAATTAAAAGAATATTCACACTGCTATTTGCATTGGCATTTGCATTAAGTCTATTCGCAGTTCCTTCTACACCTACAAAGGCTGAGGACAAGGATGAAGATAAGGATATAACAATCACTGCGCCAGAGAGACTAGAGAAATTAACTAAGTCGCGTGAATCAGATGATGAATATGAAAGAGGTGTACATGCTGATCCAGCTACATTTGAGAAAAACTTTGTTTTGTCTATAGATCAGAAAGAATACACTATTACAGAAATAGAGAAAGTCGTTAAAAGAATATTAAACGATGACATGAGTGATCTAGAAAAGTATTTTACTCTTGCTATATGGGCAAATAAGAGAGTTGTATACGATGGCGATTTTTGGTCTGGTGGATATAACTTTGATTATTATAGACATCAGTGGGATTCATATGGAGCCATGAAAGAAGATGAAAAATCAGTATGTGCAGGAATCGCAATCTTTTATGCGGACTTGTGTCATGCTGCTGATTTGCCATGTAGATATGTAAGAACAAATCCAGCATACTTAGATCATACAATAAACTATATTCCTAATATAAATGGAAATGCATACTATTCTGATATAACAGAAAACTATATGTTTATGTCAGAGTACTCAGGCAATTCTTTTGAGCCAAATATTGATAAAGACTTCGCATTTATAACAGAAGAAGGCCGATGCAAAGATAAGTCATTTGATTACTATGAAGATTATTATGATGAAGAAGAGTATTCTTTAACATCAACATTTATAAAAGACTTTTATGATGTACCATATTCTGATTGGTTTAACGAATATGCTTTGCATCAAAACACAGACAAAAAATTTGGAGCTGATTATGTAGAAAAAGGAAGTGGTGTGGCAGGTACACATTATGCTTCATATAAAACTACTCTTTCACAAAAGAACGAGCTTCCAGACATTTGGTTCTTAGAAGATTTCTACAAGGACCCAGCTGCAGTAAAAGCTAAAATCTTAAACAAAGAATTTGATGAGCAGGTTCTTAATGTTTCTGGTCTAAAGAAAAATTATGATTGTGACACTGAAGCAGAACTGGAAGCAGCTGTTAAACATGACATCTCTGTAAGCTATTTCCCATCATGCGAAAATGGAGAAGTGGTTGCAAAGGCTGCTAATCTTTCTGAAGGTCAAGATTATAATGTAACATGCAAGGAATTTGATGCACAGAATCATAAGGCTAAAGTTGCAGTAACAAGTGCTGGAGAATATTCTGGTGAACAAGTATTTGATGTGACACTACATACAGCTTCAGTTGTTAAGGAACCTGTTAAAAGGAAGGAACTTGTTTACACTGGAAATCCTCAAAAACTTATAGAGGCTGGCTCAGCAGAGAATGGTGTAATAGAATACGCTATAGGAACTAAAGAAGAGGTTACTGGAGAGTTTAGTGATAGCATTCCAACAGCAACAAACGCTGGAAAATACTATATTTGGTATAAAGCAGTAGGAGATGAGAACCATGAGGACTCAGAGACAAAATGCATGGAAAGAGTAGCTAACATTGATCCTAAGCAGCTAGATCTTGTGGCTGATGATATAACACTAAGGGTAGGAGAAAAGGAAACCATTATTGCTGATATCGATGAAGATTTGCCAGCTACATTCACTTATGAGAATATGGATCCAGATATAGTTTCTGTAGATAAAAATGGTGTTGTTACTGGAATAAACGAGGGTGAGGCTACTATTTATGTTGAATGTAAACTAAAATACAAAGGTCCTAACTATCAGGAACCTGATTCTATGCCGGTAGATGTTACAGTCTTACCAGGTGATCCAATTGATATTAGTAATGCAAAGGTTAAACTTTCTAAAACAAGCTTTACTTACAATGGAAAAGTCCAGAAGCCAAAGGTTAAAACAATTAAAGGAAGAAGCTTAGAGGCTGGAAAAGATTACACAGCTTATATGCCTAAGCACTTTAATAGAACATCTAAAGATGTTGGCTCTTACACTTTAATCATCGTCGGCAAAGGACACTACACTGGTGTTACAGAGGCTACTTACAAGATTAATCCAAAAGGAACTACACTTAAAAAAGTTAAGAAGGCAAAGAAAGCCGCTGTAGTAAAGTGGAAAAAGCAGAAGAAAAAGATGTCAAAGTCTAGAATTACTGGATATCAGATTAAGCTTGCCACAAACAAAAAATTTAGCAAGAATAAGAAGACAGTAATTGTCAAAGGATATAAGAAGAGCAAAGCTAAGGTAAGAAATCTTAAAGGCAAAGCTAAATACTTTGTAAAGATTCGTACTTTCCAAACTGTGAATGGAAAGAAAATCTATTCTTCATGGTCTAAGGTTAAAAAAGTAAAGACCAAATAGTAAAGTTAAATAAATTTCCGCTATGAGCAATCAAGCCCATAGCGGAATTTTTTTGTAAAAATCTAATCATTTTCACCAAGTGTATGCTAACAAATGGTATAATGAATAAGTGAAAGTGACAAGGAGGGAACGGATGGAACAAGTAATGTATCAAGTATCTACATTGCAAGCTTTAGCTATGGGTTACTCCAGAGCTGTAGTTTCAGTAGATGATTTTTTGAAATGTGGTAACATCGGCCTAGGAACATTTGAAAATGTAGATGGCGAGATGATTATGGTGGACGGAAAATGTTACCGCGCCCAAGAAGATGGAGCAGTGGTAGAAGCAGAGGGCGATATGGGAGTGCCATTTGCGGTCACTACATTTTTTGCCGAAGGCAAAGAGTTTTCTGTTCAAGATATTAAAGAAATAGATGAATTAAAACAGATACTTGACGTAAAGATAGAAGAAGACTTTGGTTTGAACAGTATGCATATGGTTAGAATAGACGGTACCTTTTCAAAAGTGTGTGCTAGATCAGAGTCCGCATACAGATCTCATCACGTGTCACTTAAAGATATTCTTAAAGAAACACAAAAAGATTTCTTTTTTGACGATATTAAAGGAACGCTAGTGTGTGTTTATTTCCCAGACCATATGGATGGAATCAATGCACCTGGTTGGCATTTGCACTTTATTTCTGAAGATAGAAAATATGGTGGACATGTCTTCGATATGAAGATGGATAGCGGAGAAGGAACTATCAACAAAATTAGTAAAATACAAATAGAACTACCAACTACACCTGCTTTCGATACGTATTCTTTGAAGGAAGCATCGCAGGATGAAATAGAAGAAGTAGAACAAGGTAAAGGTTAAAAACTAGAAGAGAGGGCTATATGAACGTATACGATTTTGACTTAACAATTTATCCAACAGACTGCGCAATAGATTTTTGTTTATGGTGCATGAAAAGCCACCCTAAGATGTGGTTTACTTATTTTCCAAGAATATTAAAAATAGTTCTGTTTAGGGGGACACGTTTAATACCGGAATATATGTTTCAAAAAAAGTTTTTAGGATTTCTTACACACATAAAAAACCTAGATCAACAAATTGAAATGTATTGGGACAAAAATGAGAAGAGAATAATGCCTTGGTATTTAGAACAAAAAAAACCAGATGATCTTATCATTAGTGCATCGCCTTCTTGTCTTATTGCACCAATAGCAAAAAGATTGGGAGTAAATTATGTAGCTACTGAATTTGATCCTGAATATGGAGTTTTTCTCGGAAATTTGATGTATGGAATGGAAAAAGCTGAGTATGTTTTTGATAACAATTTAGCAGATAAAATTGACAATTTTTATTCAGATTCACTTTCTGACACACCGATTGCTTTGTGTGCTAAAAAGGCGTATTTAGTAAAGTATAATGCTAGCGTTTTGGTGGACTGGCCAGAAATGGATTCAGAAACTAAAGAAAAAGTTAAAGATAAAATTGACACTGGATGGAACATACATATAAAGGAGGACTAGAGAGTGTACATTATTATTTATGACTTTGGTACGAGCAGTGTAAAAACATGTTTGTTTGAAATAGATTCGGAAATAAAACTTTTGGCGAAGTCCGTTAAGGAATATGGCCTTTATGTTTCTGACGATGGAGGAGCAGAGCAAGACACTGAAGAATGGTGGGAAGCTATTTGTTCCTCTACAAAGGATTTGTTTGACTTATCAGATGTTAAGCCTGAACAAATAGAAGGACTTGCATTCTGTTCACAGATGCAAGGAACAGTTCTAGTGGATAAAGAAGGAAATGCTTTAAGACCTCCTATGAATTTCTTAGATCAAAGAGGAGTGAAAGAACACAAGGCTTGCATGGGTAAAGGCCTCATCAAAGTTTCTGGTTATAGTTTATATAAAGTTCTCCGCAATTTAAGAGTTAATTGCGGAGGTTCTGTTAGTATAAAGGATCCAGTTTGGAAATATAAATGGGTGGAAAACAACGAGCCCGAAATATTTGATAAACTATATAAATGGCTAGATGTAGGAGACTATTTAGTGGCGCGCCTAACAGGTAAAATTGTAAGAACTCCTGATACGGCATTTACCACATTCCTTTATGACACTCGAAAAGGAAAAGAAGGCTGGAACAAAGGCCTAATAAAGATGTACAAAGTAAAACCTGAACATATGCCAGACATTATTGAATGTACAGATTTAGTTGGAGGACTAACGGCTAAAGCTGCAGAAGATTTAGGTTTAGTGGAAGGTATTCCAGTATTTGGCGGTGGTGGAGATGCCACTTTTGTAAATATTGGTGCAGGAAGCACCGCTTTAGGAGATACACATATTTACATTGGAACATCAGGATGGGTATCCACTGTTATGGATCATCAAACTGCTGATTTGAGTTCAATGATAACTGGTTTGCTCTCAGCCCAAAAAGGATATTTCAATTACTTTGCGGAATTGGAAACAGCAGGCAAGTGTGTTGATTGGGCCCTAGAACATATAGCGTTAGACGATGTGGGTGTTTATGAAGGTAAAGCGAAAGTAACTGATTCAGATGGTAATGAGATAGATATTTTTGATTACCTAGAAGCAGAAACAGATAAAGTTCCACCAGGGGCCAATGGCGTAATCTTTACTCCATGGCTTCACGGAAACAGAAGTCCGTTTGAAGACTCAAAGGCTGGTGGAATGTACTTTAACTTTAGCATTAATAATGAGAAGAGAGATTTGCTTCGTGCCACATTGGAGGGAATTTGTTACCATTATCGTTGGATGTTAGAACGCTCAATGAAAAAGACCAAAACTTCAGATACTATTAGATTTGTGGGTGGCGGCGCTTTATCATCTGTGTTGTGCCAAATGTTAGCAGACATTACTGGCAGAACAATAGAGACAGTAGATAACCCACGAGAAGTGGGAGCCACAGGAACCGCTGTTATGGTGGCAGCAGGTATTAAGAAAGTGGATATGCTTAAGCTTTCAAAACAATTAGTGAAAGCTAATCATACCTACGTTCCGAATGCAGAAAACAAAGAAGCATACGACAAAAACTATAAAGTTTTTAAACGATTATATAAGACTAATAAATCAAACTTTCATATAATAAATTCCTAATTTAGGAGGATTAACTATGGCAGACAAAGATATAAATCAATTAAATGCGGAGCGAAATAAGATAATTGTAGGAACTAGCATAATAGGTATTCTTACAAATGTTTTGCTTGCTGGCTTTAAGGCAGTAGTGGGATTACTTGCAAATTCTATTGCTGTAGTTTTGGATGCAGTAAACAACTTGTCTGATGCTTTGTCGTCTATAGTTACAATTATTGGAAATAAACTTTCGAATAAAGCCCCAAACAAAAAACACCCATTGGGCTATGGACGAATAGAGTACATAAGTGCAATGATTGTGGCCGCCATTATTTTATACGCTGGTATTACATCAGCTGTGGAATCGGTGAAGAAGATTATTAATCCTGAAAAGCCTGATTACACTCCGGTCACTCTTATAGTTATTTCCGTAGCTATTGTTGTGAAAATAATATTGGGATTGTTTGTTCAAAAAAGAGGTAAGGAAGCAAATTCTGGAGCCCTAGAAGCTTCTGGCAAGGATGCATTGTTTGACGCCATACTTTCTGCTTCTGTTTTGGCTTCAGCCATTGTGTTTATTACTACAGGATTTTCACTAGAAGCTTATGTGGGTGCTTTAATTTCAATTTTCATCATCAAAGCAGGTATCGAAATGCTCGGAGAGACTCTAGATGAGATTCTTGGCAAGAGAGCAGACGCAGAGATCATTAAAAAGGTTAAAGAAATAATAAACCGTGAGCCTGAAGTGAGAGGGGCATACGATTTAATTCTAAACAATTATGGTCCAAACAAAAATTATGCTTCAGTTCACTTAGAGTTACCTGATACTATGACAGTGGATGAAGTAGATGTCTTAACTAGAAAACTAGAAATGAATGTATATAAAGAAACAGGAATTATTCTAACAGGTGTTGGAGTGTATTCTTATAACACAAGTGATACAGAAGTGGCACATATTAGAAATGATGTACAAGAAATGGTTATGGCCCATGACTGGTCACTTCAAATGCATGGATTCTATTTAGATATAGAAAAGCACACTATGCGTTTTGACGTAGTCTTGAGTTTTGATATTGATTCAAAAGAAGGAATTGATATTATTAGAAAAGAAGTAGGAGAAGCGTATCCAGAGTATGAACTTAATATTATTGCTGATGTAGATATTGCAGATTAAAAAAAACTAGTTGGAAAAAAGATGAGAAAAAGTGTAGAATACCAAATTTTTATAGGACTTAACGATTCTCAAGTATATGAGGAAGTAGTTAATGAGAAGGAACTAGTAGAAATGGTTTCTAGTTTTTTCGAGCGCAAAGAAGTAGACTTTTCGATGTTTAGAGCAAAAGTTGGGTATTGCTACGATAGCGATAAATTTGTGGTAGAAAGCGTTTTGTGTATTAATATTATCGGAAAATCAATGTTAGATATAAGCAGGATGGCAAAGAGCCTTTCAATGTATATGAATCAGGAAAGTATTCTTATTGTCAGAAACGAATTAAAGCAGAAATTTAATTAAGGAGCAACATGAGAAATAAAGACTTTAACAAAGGAACTAAATACGAGATTTTTA
>JAGCPW010000043.1 GCA_017965495.1 Eubacterium sp.
ATTAATTGTAAGTAGACAAGAGTTAGTACAACCTTTACATCTTGTCATTTGAGTTTTGTAAGAGAATTCATTTATCTGGTCGATAGAAAGCATAGTGGATTTCTGACCATCATATCTTTCTCTTGCGATAAGAGCAGCACCGAAAGCACCCATAATACCTGCAATATCAGGTCTGATAGCCTCAGTCTCTGCAATCTTTTCAAAACTTCTTAAAACTGCGTCGTTATAGAAAGTACCACCTTGTACCACAATCTTCTCACCAAGATCAGAAGCATCTGAAATCTTGATAACCTTGTACAAAGCGTTCTTGATAACTGAGTAAGCAAGACCAGAAGAAATATCCGCTACAGTAGCGCCTTCCTTTTGTGCCTGCTTAACGTTTGAATTCATAAATACTGTACATCTTGTTCCAAGGTCTGTTGGGTTAGGAGCAAACAAAGCTTCCTTCGCAAAGTCCTCCACAGAGTAGCTTAGTGAATTAGCAAATGTCTCAATAAATGAACCACAACCAGATGAACAAGCCTCATTTAATTGAACTGAGTCGATAGTCTTGTTCTTGATTTTGATGCACTTCATATCCTGTCCACCAATATCCAAGATACAATCAACGTCTGGCTCAAAGAATGCAGCTGCATAGTAGTGAGCTACAGTTTCCACTTCACCTTCATCAAGAAGTAGTGCAGCCTTAATCAAAGCTTCACCATAACCAGTGGAACAACTGCGCACAATCTCTGCACCCTCTGGCAATATCTCATAAATATCTTTAATTGCATTAATAATTGTTTGAAGAGGGTTACCTTCGTTACTCGAATAGAAAGAGTGTAGAAGTGTGCCATCTTCAGCCACAACAGCGGCTTTAGTAGTAGTAGAACCAGAGTCTATTCCTAAGAAACATTTGCCTTTATATGAGGCAAGGTCAGCCTTCTTAACATTAGCCTTATCATGACGAGTCTTAAACTCTTCATACTGTTCTTTAGAGTCAAACAAAGGATCCATACGTTTAATTTCCATAGACATCTGGATGCCTTCTGAAAGCTGTTTGTATAACTCTCCAATTCCTACAGATACATCATCTTTTTTATTCATAGCAGCACCAGTAGCAGCAAACAAGTGTGAATGCTCTGGAGCCACAATATGTTCATCATCTAAGTTAAGCGTTCTAATAAACGCATTTTTAAGTTCAGGTAAGAAGTGAAGTGGACCACCAAGGAAAGCCACAGTTCCTCTGATTGGCTTACCACAAGCCAAACCTGAAATAGTCTGATTAACTACCGCTTGGAAAATAGAAGCAGCCAAGTCTTCCTTAGTAGCTCCCTCGTTTATCAAAGGCTGAATATCAGTCTTTGCAAACACACCACAACGTGCTGCGATAGCGTATATTGATTTATAATTTTTAGCATATTCATTAAGACCTGATGCATCCGTCTGAAGCAAAGATGCCATTTGGTCAATAAAAGAACCTGTACCACCGGCACAGATACCATTCATTCTCTGTTCAACTCCGTTTGTGAAGTAGATAATCTTTGCATCCTCACCACCTAGCTCGATAGCAACGTCAGTTTGAGGTGCGTAATCCTCTAAAGCAGTAGAAACAGCTACCACCTCTTGCACAAAAGGTACGTTCAAATGCTCTGACAAAGCAAGTCCGCCTGAACCAGTAATCATAGGTGATAGTGTAACTTCACCTAGTTTATCTTTAGCGTCCTTTAAAAGCTCCGCCAAAGTCTCCTGGATATTAGCAAAGTGTCTCTTATAGTCAGAGAATAGTATTTCATTGTTTTCGTCAAGAATCGCAATTTTTACAGTAGTAGAACCGATATCAATTCCTAAACTGTAAGTCTTATTTTCGCTCATTTTTTTCCTCTCAAAAACTATTTGTTTTAGTGTCTAAAACGATAAAATTATAGTACAAAAAGCCCTAAAATTCAACTACATTCATATAGTAAAAAGTTCGTTTGACAAACCATTTTTAAGTCTTTATACTTTAATATGGTTTATTATATATGGAGGCATAAAATGGCATCAAAATTTGAACAAAAATTTGGAAAATTTGCTATCAAAAACCTAACTATATATCTTATTGGCGGATATGTGCTAGGTTATTTGATTTACTTTATTAATAAAGATTTTTACGCAATGTTAACATTCAACCCATATGCAATTGCACATGGACAAGTTTGGAGATTGATAACTTGGGTAGTTACTATGCCAGAATCTTTAGGAATATTCACTATTATTATGTTGTTCCTATATTATTCACTGGGAAGAACTTTGGAGCGAACTTGGGGAACATACAGATATAATGTATATCTATTCTCTGGATTCTTATTCACAATAGTGGGTGCATTCATTCTTTACTTTGTACTACTTTATTCAGGTATTCCTATTATGAATAATTCAGTAGTGCTAGATGGTGCAAGCAGAGCTGTGGCTTTGGGACAGATTATAGCTATGTACACATCTACATACTATATAAATGCTTCTATTTTCCTAGCATTTGCAGCTACATATCCAGATCAGGAGTTACTTCTATACTTTATTATCCCAGTCAAAATCAAATGGCTAGGCTTAGTATATGTAGTATTTATGGGAATTGAAGTAGTCACAACATTTAGAAGTCAAGGAATCATTTCTGGAATTCTAGTTCTAGCAATGATTATATTCTCACTAATGAACTTCCTAATCTATTTCTTCTTTACAAGAAAGAAGATGGGTATTGGTGGAGTTACTTTCAAGCAAAAGAGAAGAAAGACTAAGTATAAGCAAAAAGTAAGACAAGCACAAACGCACAACACTTACGAGAATGGTGCAAGACATAAGTGCGCAATTTGTGGAAGAACAGATTTAGATAATCCAAATCTTACATTTAGATTCTGCTCAAAATGCAGCGGAAACAAAGAATACTGTGAAGATCATCTCTTCACACACGAACACAACTAAGAAGGAACTAAAATGGCACAAGACGAATTTAAAAGATCAGCAGGAATATTGATGCCAGTCAGTAGCTTACCATCACCATATGGCATAGGTACTTTCGGCAGCAAAGCATATGAGTTTGTAGATCACCTAGAAGCATCGGGTCAAAAGTATTGGCAAGTTTTGCCACTTGGACCTACTAGCTATGGTGATAGTCCATATGCGTCTTTTTCTGCGTTTGCAGGAAATCCTTATTTTATAGATTTGGATTTCTTAATAGAAGATGGACTAATCACAAAAGATTTTGTGGAGAGTTTCAAATGGAATTTAGAAGATCAGTTTGTGGACTATGGTTTATTGTTTGAAAACCGCTATCAAGTTTTAAGGGAAGCATTTGCTAACAGTGACCATGCAAAGACTGAAGAGTTCAAAACATTTGTAAAAGAAAACGATTGGCTAGAAGACTATGCTTTGTATCGTGCATGCAAGACACACTTTGAGCATTTGTCTTGGGAAGAATGGCCAAAGGACATAAAGTTTAGAAAGAAAGAAGCAATAGCTAAGTATAAGAAAAAACTTAAGAAGGACATGGACTTTTACAAGTTCCTTCAGTTCAATTTCTTTAAGCAGTGGTATGCACTAA